>JAOACC010000143.1 GCA_026418035.1 bacterium | reverse complement strand
TATTGCAATCTTAGAAATTTTTGATAAAAGATATAGCAGTGGGTCGTTAGCTCAGTTGGTAGAGCACCTGACTCTTAATCAGGCTGTCGCGGGTTCGAATCCTGCACGACCCACCATTGATAGAGCGAGGGTGGCGGAACTGGCAGACGCGCTAGACTTAGGATCTAGTGGTTAACACCCGTGCGGGTTCAAATCCCTCTCCTCGCACCATTAATAGAGTGCGGAAGTGGCTCAGCGGTAGAGCATCTCCTTGCCAAGGAGAGGGTCGCGGGTTCAAATCCCGTCTTCCGCTCCAATATAGAAGATTACCCTCGATAGCGTATGCTATCGAGTTATTTTTTATTATTAAATCTTATGGAGGTATTAATGGAAAAGGAGATCACTCAGAGTGGAAGTAAAGTCCAAGGAAAGATATCTTACGACCAGATCGAAGTAACAAAGGCTATAGAAGAAGAATTGAAGCTTAGAGCGTCTTCTGTTACTGTCCCTGGTTTTAGAAAAGGCAAGGCGCCTTTAAGATTAGTAGAAAATTTCATTGGCAGAGAATATATTGTAGATAGAGCTATAGATAGACTTGTTAATGAGGGGATCCAGAGATTTATAAAAGAATATGATATTACCCCCCTGGAGATTAGGGATTTGGATTTCTTAGAGAAGGGTGATGGGAAACCCTTAATTTTTACCTTTGTAATTGATACCTATCCAAAGGTAGAATTAGAAAATTATAAAGACCTTATTTCTGATCTAACTTGGGAAGAACCGGTAGTAACAGAAGAAGATGTGGATAAATTCATCGAAGGTATTAGAAGTAGGCTTGGTGTATGGAAAGATGTAGAAGATAAGAAGGTTGTTGAGAAGGGAGACTATGTACTTGTAGATATCAAAGATGACCCCTCTAAGCCTTTTGATGAGAGTAGAGAGACAGGTTCTATTATAAAGATAGGTGAAGGGATCCTATCCTCTGGGGATGATGAGACTCTTATTGGAAAAGAGGTAGGGGAATCTGTAGAGATAAAGACTAAATTCCCAGAGGACTATCGAGAAGAATCTTTAAGGAATAAAGATATAACTCTGTACATACTTATAAAAGGAATCAAAAGATTAGAACTTCCCCCTATAGATGAAGAATTCGCTAAAAGATTTAATTATCAGTCTGTAGAGGCTATGAGAGAAGGTTTTAAAGGAGGCATCTATAGAGAGAGGTTAGCTCAGAAAGAAGAAGAGATGTTCCAACTGATGAAAAAGCGCCTTGCAGATGGAGTTAAGGTAGATATTCCTGATATAATGGTAAGGAATAGACTAGAGTATTGGAAGAGGGTGCTATATAATAATAGAGAAGCACCGGAAGACTTTGAGGATAAGAACTATCAGTATGCTTTAAATGATATAAAAGCAACATTAGCATTACGCTATATAGCAGATAAAGAATCCTTAGAGCCAACGGAAGATGAGATTAATAGATTAATCAACTCTTGGAAGGTAAGAAATGTAACTGAAGAGGTCAGGAATAATGCTATAAATGTAATCAAAGAAGATAAGGCTCTAAGATTCTTATTGGACTTGGTGAAAAATAAAAAAGGAGAAGAGGAGAAATGACTGGAAATTATCTAGTTCCAATAGTAATAGAACAGACAAGTAGAGGAGAAAGGGCCTATGATATATATTCTAGGCTCCTAAAAGAGAGAATTGTCTTTATTGGAGGTCCAATAGAGGACGAAGTTGCCAATCTGGTAATGGCACAACTCTTATTTCTAGAAGGTGAGAATCCTGAGAAGGATATTTACATATATATAAATACTCCTGGTGGATCAATCACTGCTGGCATGGCTATATATGATACTATGCAGTATATAAAACCAGAGATATGCACTATATGTATAGGTCAAGCAGCAAGTATGGGAGCTGTTCTCTTAGCTGCCGGAACTAAGGGTAAAAGATATGCTCTTCCTCATAGTAGAATAATGATACACCAACCAGCTATTTATGGGGGATTACAAGGACCAGCTACCGATATAGATATACAGACTAGGGAACTTTTACGTTTAAAGAGAATAGTTAATGAAATACTAGCAAAGCATACATCTCAGCCTCTTGAAAAAATTGAAAGGGATACAGAAAGAGATTTCTTTATGAGTGCCCAAGAGGCAAAAGAATACGGTATAATAGATGAGATAATAGAGAGAAGACCATAGGAGTAAATGATGAAAGGAAAAGAGTTATTGAGATGTTCTTTCTGTGGAAAGAGTCAGAATGAGGTAAAAAAGCTTATAGCTGGTCCAGGTGTGTATATATGTGATCAGTGCGTAAAGATATGTGTTGAGATACTAGAAGAAGATAACATATATACTAATACATCTAGTAGAGATAGTAATAGAGAAATAACATGGGATAGGGTCCCAAAACCGCATGAGATTTATAGTAAGCTTAACGAATACGTTATAGGTCAAGAGAAGACCAAGAAGATACTTTCTGTAGCGGTATATAATCACTATAAAAGGATTTTAGCTCCCCCTACTGATAAAGATGATGTTGAAATTACTAAGAGCAATATACTTCTTATAGGACCAACTGGGTCTGGGAAGACCCTTATGGCTCAGGTATTAGCTAAAATACTTGATGTTCCATTTACTATAGCAGATGCTACTACTCTAACTGAAGCTGGGTATGTAGGGGAAGATGTAGAGAATATACTATTGAGACTTATTCAGGTGGCGGATTATGATATAAAAAGGGCAGAGAAAGGTATTGTCTATATAGATGAGATTGACAAGATTGGACGCAAGTCAGAGAATCCATCAATAACAAGGGATGTCTCCGGTGAAGGTGTCCAACAAGCACTCCTCAAGATATTAGAAGGTACAATAGCTAACGTCCCACCTCAAGGAGGAAGAAAGCATCCTCACCAAGAATTTATTCAGATAGATACAACAAATATCTTATTCATATGTGGGGGCTCATTTGAAGGTTTAGAAAAGATAGTAGCTTCAAGGATAAGAAAGAAGTCTATTGGTTTTACTGGTAAGCTCATTTCTAATGAAGATACCTATGATATACTCTCTTATGTCTTACCCGAGGATCTGATTAAATTTGGGCTTATTCCAGAACTAGTTGGTAGACTTCCAGTAATCTCAACATTACAGAGCCTAACCAAGGAAGAGTTAATGCGTATATTAGTTGAGCCTAAGAATGCTATTCTTAAGCAATATCAGAGATTATTAGCCTTAGATGGTGTTGAGTTAGTCTTTACCCCTGATGTCCTATCTGCTGTAGCGGACGAGGCTTTAAAGCAAGGAACAGGCGCAAGAGGCCTTAGAAGCATCATAGAAAAGGTTATGCTTGATGTTATGTACGAAGTTCCTAAAAGGCCTGAAGTTGTAAGGTGCATTATAGATGCCAGTGTCATAAGAGGAGAAAGCTCACCAATCCTATTGACTCAAAAAGAAGTGGAGAGGTTAAATAGAGAAAGTGCCTAAAAAGAAGACTGAAGTTTTACCCGTATTACCTTTAAAGAATATGGTTGTTTTTCCGTCTACAATAGTCCCTGTATATGTTGGAAGAGATATATCTATTAAGGCTATAGAACTATCTGGTGAATATGATAGGAGAATATTTATAGTAACTCAGAAAGACAATGAGATAGATGATGTAGATACTGGAGATTTATACGATATAGGGACCGTTGGGGAGATTATACAGACTATAAAACTTCCTGATGGAAGTTATAGGGTAGTTATAGAGGCAAAGTATAGGGCTAAGATAGTTGAATGTATCTATTCTCATACATTCTCTTCTTTCATAGCTAGGGTAGAAAAACTAAGCGATGTTAAAGAAGATTCTTTAGAATTAGAGGCTTTATCTAGGATTGTTCTCTCCCAATTTGATGAGTATATAAGACTTAACCATGAACTTCCTGATGAAGCCCCTATAAGTCTTGAAGAAATTAAAGATGATCCAAATAAATTGGTAGATATTATTGCCTCAAACCTTCCCCTTAAAAGTTCTGTGAAGCAGGAGTTACTTTCTATATTATCTCTGAAAGAGAGACTTCTTCAGCTTTCTGTATTATTAGAAAGAGAGCTCAAGATATTAAAGATAGAAGAGGAGATTCAGAATAAAGTTCAACAAGAGGTTGATGAGATACAGAGGGAATACTATCTAAGGGCGAAACTCAAAGTTATCCAAGAGGAACTTGGAGAGAGGGAAGGTTTTTCAGAGACGTCTCTTTATAAGGATAAAATAAAGAGCCTATCACTTTCTAAGGATATTGAAGAAAAATTATTAGAGGAAGCAGAAAGACTTAATAAAGTTCCTCCATTTTCCCCAGAAAGTGGGGTAATAAAGACTTATCTTGATTGGGTTATAGGTCTTCCTTGGAATATTTATACCAAGGATAAATTAAACCTAAAGAAGGTTAGAGATATATTAGATAAGAACCACTATGGGCTTCAAGAAGTAAAAGAGAGAATAGTAGAGTTCTTAGCGGTAAAAAAATATGGAGGATCAAAGAAGAGCCCTATATTGTGTTTTGTTGGTCCTCCAGGGGTAGGTAAGACCTCTCTAGCTCAATCTATAAGCAGTGCTCTTGGTAGAAACTTTGTTAGGGTTTCTCTTGGTGGTATAAGAGACGAGGCGGAGATAAGGGGGCATAGAAGAACCTATGTTGGAGCTCTTCCTGGCAGGATTATACAGGGTATGAAGCAGGCAAAGTCCTCTAATCCTGTATTTTTACTCGATGAGATAGATAAACTTGGAATGGATTTCAGAGGTGACCCTGCCTCTGCTCTTTTAGAGGTTCTTGACCCAGAACAGAATAAAAATTTTAGTGACCATTATCTAGAGATACCCTATAATCTTTCTCAAGTTTTCTTTATAACAACTGCAAATACCACTCAAAATATCCCTCCTGCCCTTTTAGATAGAATGGAGATACTGAGCTTAAGTGGATATACTGAGCAAGAGAAATTAAGTATTGCAACGTATTTTCTTATACCTAGACTAGCAAATGAGCATAACATATCTAGAAAGAAGCTCTCTATATCAGAGGATGTTGTGTTAAAAATTATAAGAGAATATACTAGAGAGGCTGGCGTTAGAAATCTAGAGAGAGAATTGGCAAAGATATTCCGTAAAGCGGTAGTATTCTTCTTAGAGGGTAAAAGAGGAATATTCAAAGTTGAGGAAGATAATCTCGCTGAGTTTCTAGGTCCTCCGAAATTCTTGAATGAATCTATAGAGAAAAAACCGGAGATAGGATTAGCTAATGGTCTAGCATGGACAGAAGTTGGTGGAGAAGTGCTACCCATTGAGGTCATCCATATGAAGGGTAAAGGAAACCTTATACTTACCGGCCAGTTGGGAGAGGTAATGAGAGAATCCGCCCAGACCGCTTTTAGCTTTATAAAGAGTAGGAGTAGGGAACTTGGTATCAATTATAATTTTGGAGAGATAGATGTTCATATACATATCCCTAAGGGTGCCATTCCAAAGGATGGACCTTCAGCGGGTATAACTATGGCATCCGCATTGGCTTCAAGCTTGTCCGGAGTACCTCTGAGGCAGGATATAGCTATGACAGGAGAAATTACCGTCAGGGGTAGGATAATTCCTGTTGGGGGAATAAAGGAGAAGCTTTTGGCTGCTTATAGTGCAGGGATAAAGGAAGTTATAATTCCTAGAGAGAACGAAAATGACCTAAGTAAGATTCCAGATGAAATAAAAAATAAGCTAATTATAAGAAGTGTTAGTCATATGGATGAAGTTTTTCCAATAATATTTTGTAAGGAGGAGCTAGTTGAGAGAGTTAGCTAAAGTATACAATCCAAGAGAGATAGCCTCTAAATGGATAGAGAGATGGTTTAATTCAGATATATTTACTCCCAATATAAATGGGACAGGGGAGGTCTTTTCCATAGTATTACCGCCTCCAAATGTTACTGGTAATCTCCACATAGGACATGCTCTAGGCTTCACTCTGGACGATATAGTAGTAAGGTATAAAAGGATGAAGGGCTTCATCACACTGTGGGTTCCTGGAACTGATCATGCAGGGATAGCCACCCAAAATGTTGTAGAAAAAGAACTAGCCAAAGAGGGAATTACTAGATATGATTTGGGAAGAGATCTATTTTTAGAGAAGGTCTGGGAATGGAAAAGGATTTATAGAGATAATATAGTCAATCAACTTAAACAGATGGGGTTTAGCTGTGATTGGTCTAGAGAAAGATTTACTATGGATGAACATTGTTCAAGGGCTGTTAGGACTGCATTTGTATCCCTTTATAAGAAGGGACTTATATATAAAGGAGAAAGGATAATAAATTGGTGTCCTAGATGTAGGACTGCCCTATCTGATATAGAAGTCGAATACGAAGAGGCTAATGATAAGCTTTATTATATTCGTTATCCTATAAAGGAAGGTGGTTATATAACTATAGCTACTGTAAGACCTGAGACTATGCTTGGAGATACTGCGGTTGCAGTGAATCCAGAGGACGATAGATATAAATCCTTGATAGGAAAGACCGCTATACTACCGTTAGTTGGGAGAGAACTACCAATAATTGGGGATAGTGCTGTTGAGTCAAGTTTTGGTACAGGAGCTCTTAAAGTTACCCCTGCCCATGACCCGGTAGACTTTGAGATAGGGTTAAGACATAATCTCCCTAGTGTAAAGGTCATAGCTCTAGATGGTAATATGGATTGCCCAGATCTGAATAATTATAATGGTCTTGATAGATTTACCGCTAGAAAAGTTATAGTAAAGCACTTAGAGGAGCAGGGATATTTAGAAAGGGTAGAAGATTATAACCATAGTGTAGGACACTGTGAAAGATGCGGAACTGTAATTGAACCTCTTTTATCATCTCAGTGGTTTGTCTCTATGAAGTCTTTAGCTCAAAAGGCTTTAGAGAGAGATAATGAGATAAGGTTTATCCCTGAGAGATGGAGGAAGGTATACCACGATTGGCTTTTAAACATAAAAGATTGGTGTATATCGAGACAGATTTGGTGGGGGCATAGGATTCCAGTTTGGTATTGTCTAGATTGTAATGAGACTATAGTAGAGATAGAAGATCCCAAGTATTGTCCAAGGTGTAATAGCTATAATTTAAAGCAGGAAGAGGATGTCCTTGATACTTGGTTTAGTTCTTCCCTTTGGCCCATGAGTACTTTAGGTTGGCCTGATCATACCGAAGACTTTAAGAGATTTTATCCTACATCTTTACTTATAACTGGATACGATATCATCTATTTCTGGGTTGCTAGGATGATAATGATGGGGTTAGAATTTACAGATAAGATGCCATTCAAAGAGGTATATATAACTGGACTTGTAAGGGATGAAAAGGGTCGTAAGATGAGTAAATCCCTTGGAAATGTTATAGACCCTATGGAGATAGTGCAGGAACTAGGGGCGGATAGCCTTAGATTTGCCTTGACCTCTTTAGTTACAGAAGGGCAGGATGTTAATATAGGTAGAGAAAAGTTGGAAGGTGCCAGAAATTTTGCTAACAAGATATGGAACGCTGGAAGATTTATCCTTATGAGTATTAAAGATCCGATTAAACCAGAATCTCTTGAGGATTTAGATATTTTTAGTAAGTGGATATTAAGCCTTACAGATGATCTGGTAGAAAAGGTAACATATTACTATGAAAACTATGACTTTAATGAGATAGCACAATTATTGTATAGTTTCTTCTGGGATCATTTCTGCGATTGGTATATAGAGATTTCTAAACTTCTATTAAAGGATAGTCCTAGTTATATAAGTTGGGTCTTATTATATGTATTTAGGACATATCTTAAGCTTTTACATCCTATTATGCCGTTTATTACCGAAGAATTATGGGAATATGTAAAAGATAAGGATAGTATTCTTTCTCTATCTGAGTGGCCGGTTTCTCTGAACTTTAAAGACGAAACAAGCATCAGGGATGCCAATATTATCTTTGATATTATAAGGAGTTTAAGGTCTCTGAAACAGGAGATGGGAATTTCCTTTGAAAAGAAAGTGCCAGGTTTTGTTCATAGTGAAGCTTATAGGGAGCTTATTCTGAGCCATAAGGATATTATCTCTTCTCTATCTAAGATTGAGCCGTTAGAACTTATCTCTGATATTCTTCCTCCAGAGAAAGGGATCATTTCTACTGTAAAACCTGATTTTGAAGTATATGTAAAGATAGGAGATATCGTAGATATAGATGAGGAAGTTAGAAGAATAAAGGAAAAGATAGAAGATATAGATAAACAGATATCAAGGATAGAGGAAAGATTACAGAATAGAGACTTTTTATTAAAAGCTAAGGAAGAAGCTAAAGAAAAGGAGAAAACAAGAAGAGAGAATCTTATAAGAGAAAAGGAGAGATTACTGCATAGGTTATCCTTACTCTCGTCTTAGTTAGATGATTACCTCTTATCAGGATGCTTTAGACATTATAGAGGGCCTTTCTAGATTTGGCTCTAGATTAGGACTAGAGCGAATTAATAGATTACTTCTTGAGTTAGACAATCCTCAAGACAAAGTCCCAGTCATACATATAGGTGGAACAAATGGTAAGGGTTCTGTTTCTAGTATGATTTCTTCTGTTCTTATAAATGCTGGTTATAAGGTTGGACTCTATACCTCTCCACACTTACATTCTGTCCGTGAAAGAATTCAGATAGATAATAAGCTTATAGATAAAGATTCCTTTGTTAAAATATTAAATGAGATCTTACCTTTTATCGAAAATCTTACTAATAAGGATAGTGACTTCTACCTTACTCAGTTTGAGATTCTTACCGCTATGGCATTTTTATATTTCTATAGATCTAATGTAGATGTAATAGTTTTAGAGGTGGGATTAGGAGGAAGACTAGATGCCACTAATGTTGTAAGTAACCCTCTAGTTTCTATTATTACCAATGTAGATTGGGACCATATGGATAGGCTTGGTAATACCCTTTCCCTTATAGGTAAAGAGAAGGCTGGGATTATAAAAAGAGGAGTCCCAGTTGTTACGGGAGCTAAGGGAGAAGGGTTAGATGTAATAGTAGATACCGCTAGATCTTTAAATGCGCCGATTTATATATTAGGTAGAGACTTTTTTGTAGATTGGTATGTTCTGTCTCAGGTTGGCACTGAGGTATATTTTAGAAGTGAAAGAAAAGTTGGGGAATTTTTTAGTAGTCTTAAGGGATTATATCAGGTAGATAATATGGCTATATCCCTTATGGCATTAGAATTGTTAAGAGATAAACTTGATATATCCGATGAGAGTGTCATAGATGGACTTAGGGATGCCTTTTGGCCTGGAAGAATAGAGATTGTATCTAAGAATCCAGTGATTCTTCTAGATGGCGCCCATAATAAAGGTGGTGCGGAAAAACTTTCTAAGTCTATATCTTTACTTTTTGATCAAAAGCCCACCCTCATTGTTGGAATGCTTAGGGATAAGGATGCATATGGGATAATAAATGCTATGATTCCTTATGTGAAAGATGAAATCATTGTTACATCACCTAAGAGTAATAGGGCATTAGACCCTATAATACTTGGTAAAATAGTTGAGGAATTGGGGGGGAAACCTATCATAGTTCCAGATGTAAAAGAGAGTGTAAAGGTTGGGTTAGATTTAGAAAGAGAATTTATGTGTATTATGGGGTCTTTATATACAGTTGCTGAGGCTAGGGAATCTATCTTAGATGGGGTAGAAAAAGATTAAACTTATACTGAGGTGAATATAATGAAGTTAGAAGAAGTTAAGGAATTATTATCCGCTAAGGTTTTATGTGGTGAATGTATATTAGATAAGGATGTGGAGTATTTTTATGCTTCTGACCTTATGAGTGATATATTAGCTACAGTTAAAGAGCCAGGTGTTCTAATTACCGCTATGGTCCAGCCTCAGGTAGTAAGAACGACCCAGATGTTAGACCTTATAGGTATTATTTTTGTAAATGGTAAGATCCCTCCAGAAGAAACGTTAAGTTTAGCTAGGTCTAGTGAAATTTTGGTAATGACTACAAAATATTCTACCTTTGAGACTTGTGGAAAAATATATTTGGCGCTGAATAAATGTGAGAGAGATAGATAGAGATTTTTATAATTTATTAAGGCTTCCTGTTACTCTTATAATGAATGCCAATATGCCAAAAGTCTTACCTGATAGAAAGGTATTCCAAGTTAGAGAGATACTTAAGATAAATCAACTAGATGGGGTAGCTATAACAGATGAAGATGGAAGATTAGTTGGAATAGTTACAATGTATGACCTACTTAAGGCTATAGAAGAAAATAAGAGAGATGCCTCTGTTGAAGATATTATGACTAGAGATGTTATTACTCTTTCCCCAAATCATACATTAGCTGATGCTATAGAGTATTTTAGAGTTTATGGCTATGGAAGATTTCCTGTAGTAGATGGAGATAGGATGTTTTTAGGTATGGTAACCCCTTTGGATATAGTAATAAGATTACCTGTATTAAAAGAGGAAAAAGAAGAGATAAAAGAAGGTAAGGGAGAAGAGGCTAAAGTAATAAGACTTGAATTCTCAGTTGAAGGCGGAGATTTTATTAATGGTGGAGAGGCTTCTAGTAAGATAAAGAGATATTTACAGAATTTAGGTTTATCTAGAGATATTATAAAGCGTGTTGCTGTAGCTAGTTACGAAATGGAGATGAATATAGTTATTCATGCGTATAGAGGTAAATTGATAGTAGAGATCTCTTCAGATAAGATTATGATAAAAGCAATAGATGAGGGACCTGGAATAGAAGATATAGAGAAGGCAATCCAACCTGGATATTCTACCGCATCACCTAAAGTGAGAGAGTTAGGCTTTGGAGCGGGGATGGGATTACCTAATATCATTTCCTGCTCTGATGAGTTTGATATAAAAAGTACAGTAGGGGTAGGGACAGAGGTAACTTCAGTAATATATATAAAATAGGGGCGATAAGATGAGTATGATAAAGATTAATAGAGAACTCTGTAAGGGGTGTATAGATTGTATAAGGGTTTGTCCTACCGAGGCTTTGAGGGTGAGGCAGGGAAAGGCTATCCTATTAGAAGATAGATGTATAGATTGTGGTGAGTGTATAACCATATGTCCTGAGCATGCTATAGAGGCAATCTTAGAGGAACTTAAAGATATGTCTAGATATAAAATAAAAATAGCTTTAGTAAGTTCCGTATTGTATGCCCAATTTGGTCTTGATGTTTCTCCTTACCTTATAAGATCAGCAATAAAGAGGATGGGATTTGATGTTATTATGGATGTTGCCTTTGGAACTGGAGCCTCTAGTATATATCTACGAGAACTTATAAAGGAGAACCCTAATAGCCTTTACATATCTTCTATGTGTCCATCGGTAGTCAAGTTAATTCAGATTAGGTTTCCTTCTCTGGCTGATTATCTTACACCTATACCATCTCCAGAGGAGATTTCTGCTAGGTATGTAAGAGAAAGATTTACAAAAGATGGTTACAGAGATGAAGAGATAGGGATATTTCTAATTACTCCTTGCACAGCAAAGATATCTGATATAAAGGAAGGAAGAGGTATACATTATGTAAATGGAAGTATAAGCGTAGCGGAGGCTTATAGAAATATTATAAGATTTATAAAAGATGTAAAAGAGGATTACAGTGAACCTGTTTTGGGAGAAGGGATCAGCTGGGTAAGGGATGGTGGAGAAGCAAAGAGTCTTGGCATCCTTAACTATTTAGTAGTGGATGGGGTGAGAAATGTATTAAAGGTCCTAGATGATTTAGATCTGGGTAAGTTAAGAGGAATTAGCTTTGTTGAAGGTAGGATGTGTAGCGGTGGATGCGTAGGAGGACCATTAAATGTTCAAAATCCGTATCTATCTAGAGTAAAGATTAGAATGCTAGAAGAGTCAGGAACAGGAAAGATAGACAATGATACATATGGATATCTAAAATCTAATAGTTTCTTTTCTAGGGAAAATATTAGACTAGAAACCTCCCCCTATAAACTAGGTGAGGATATCAGTATCGCTATAGACAAAATGAGAAGATTAGAAGATATACTCCGAAATCTCCCTGGTATTAATTGTGGATCTTGCGGGGCTCCAAATTGTAGGGCATTGGCTGAAGATATAGTAAATGGAGAGGCAAGGATTACTGATTGTATCTTTAAGCTTAAGGATAATATTGAAGAGTATGCTAGAAATTTACTAAAAATGATAAGAGAGGAAAAATAATTATGACTCTAAGAGAATTATTAGATGTTTTACCCCTAACTAATTTAGGTAATGACTCTGACTTAGAAAAGACTCCTAAAGGAGGATATGTAGGGGATTTACTGAGTAACGTAATGAGATTTGCTAAGGAAGGTAATATATGGATTACTGTGCAGACCCATATAAACGTTGTGGCAGTAGCGACCCTGATAGGTGTAAGTTGTATTATATTCCCTTGCGGAGTAAAGCCTCCTGATGAGACAATTGCTAAGGCTAAAGAGGAGCATATAGCACTTTTATCTACAGAATTAGATGCCTTTACAT
>JAOACC010000142.1 GCA_026418035.1 bacterium | reverse complement strand
GCATGTTTCTTTAGTGGAACAACTAAACTAGGTTCCGGTTCTTCTTTTGTAATCTCGGTAGAATCAAGTACAGTATAGAACGTTCGCCCCGGAGATGTAGGTTTAAATTTTTTTATCCCCATACTTTCACTCCTTACAGTCCCTCAAAGAAGGATATTGAATGGCCCTCTTTCAAAGTAACTATCGCCTTCTTGTACCCAGAAGTTTTTCCTTCAAAGATTCCCATTCTCTTTTTCTTACCCTTTTGCTTGATAATATTAACATTCTTAACTTCTACACCAAAGACTTCTTCAATAGCTTTTTTTATCTCGATCTTATTAGCAAAAGGTGATACAACAAACTCATACTTCCCCAATTCTCTAAGCATAGAGGATTTTTCACTTATAATCGGTCTTAAAACAATATCCCTAGGATCAGCCAACTGAGATCACCCTTCCTTTAAGCCCATCAAGAACAGACGCTGTGGTTAATAGATAGTCATACCTTAATATCTCATAAGGAGAAACCTCATTAACGGTCTTTACTTCGACGTATGGTATGTTCCTTACTGCCAAAACAAAATTGCTATTAAGGTCTTCTAGCACAACTAGACATGAAGAAGTTATACCTAGATTTTTCAAGATCTCTACCGCCTTCTTTGTCTTGGGCTCTTCAATATTTAAATTTTCTAACAGAATCAATCTATTATTATCTATCTTATCTATCAAGGCTGAAACAAGTGCTGTTCTTTTTACCCTCTTTGGTAAAACCAATCTAACATCTCTAGGGTGCGGACCAAATGCAACTCCACCACCCTTCCATATAGGAGACCTTATACTTCCGTGCCTAGCTCTACCTGTTCCTTTCTGTCTCCAAGGTTTTCTCCCTCCTCCTCTAACCATACCCCTAGTCTTAGTGGAAGCGGTCTTTGGATGCATATTGTATAGATGGACCCTTACCGCATAGTAAAGGACATCTCTATTTACCTCTGAATCTATAAAAGAATATATTCCAACCTCTTTACCCTGTAAATCGTATACCTTAACCTCTTTACTCATTTACTTCGACTCCTTTTTTAGTCTTCTTAGAGTCTCTTATTATCACCAAACTATTCCTAGCTCCGGGGACAGCCCCTTTAATGAGCAATAGTCCTTCTTCTTCAATAACTTTTACTACTTCTAATGCCCTAACTGTTACTGTATCGCCACCCATCCTACCAGGGAAATGATGCCCTTTGAATACCCTAGAAGGGAAAGAGCTAGCACCAATAGACCCTGGAGCTCTGTGGAACATAGAGCCATGGCTGGCTCCTCCGCCACCATAGTGCCAACGCTTCACTCCACCAGCAAAGCCTTTTCCCTTGGAAGTCCCAGTAACATCAACTATATCTCCAGGTTTAAAGATGCTTACTTTGATTTCATCTCCTACATTAATATCATCAGTTATCTTATCTACCCTTATCTCTTTAAGTATTCTATAGAAGGGCATTCCGAGTTTCTTAAAGAAACCTCTTAGTGGCTTGTTGAGCTTAGACTCCTTAGTCTCCTCAAAACCTAAAAGCAAAGCGTTATATCCATCCTTTTCTACCGTCTTCTTCTGAAGGACCTTACAACCGCTGGTCTTTACAACAGTAACAGGAACTCTATTCCCTTGCTCATCAAAAACCTGCGTCATTCCAATCTTTCTGGCTAGAATACCTTTTATAACCATAGTCATCACATCCTATAGTTTAATCTCGATATCTACACCTGAAGGTAGATTCAACTTCATGAGTGCATTTATAGTCCTAGGAGTAGGATCTAAGATATCTATCAACCTCTTATGGACCTTTAAGAAAAACTGTTCCCTTGAATCCTTATCTATATTTGTAGAACGCAAGATACAGTAGAGTCTCTTCTCTACAGGTAGAGGGACTGGACCAGAAACCTCTGCGCCAGTCCTCTTTGCTGTAGCTATAATCTTTTTAGCAGATTGGTCTATTAAATCAACATCATATGCTCTTAATTTTATTCTCATTCTCTGTCTCATATTATTCCATAAGCTGGGTAATTACTCCAGCTCCTACTGTCCTACCTCCTTCCCTTATCGCGAATCTTAACCCTTCTTCTAATGCTACCGGCACTATCAACTCTACTTCCATCGTTATATTGTCCCCTGGCATTACCATCTCTACCCCTTCTGGTAACTTTATCGACCCTGTTCCGTCTGTCGTCCTAAAGTAGAACTGTGGCCTGTATCCGTTGAAGAATGGCGTGTGCCTTCCTCCCTCTTCCTTCGTTAAGACGTATACCTCTCCCTTGAACTTCGTATGTGGCTTTATGCTCTTCGGCTGGGCTAATAC
>JAOACC010000124.1 GCA_026418035.1 bacterium | reverse complement strand
TTTATACAGTGGATAGATTTACTGCAGCGCAGAGAGGTGCAGCTGGAATTCTAGAATCATTGAATGACCTACTCAAAGCGGCAAAGTGGGATGCTGAAAAAGACTTCTTGCCATTTGCATGGGATGAGGCTACTTGGGCTGGACAAGCATGGGTGCTTCCTTTTGATACTGATGATAGAGCCCTCTACTATAGAATAGACCATCTTAAGGAAGCTGGTCTTAGCAGAGCTCCAAAGACTATAGACGAATTAGATGCTTACGCTGAAAAGCTTACTAAGAAGGACCCGAGTGGTAGATATACTAGGATAGGTTTTATACCTTGGCTAGCTCAGGGTTGGCATTATACTTGGGGATGGGCATTTGGAGGAGAATTCTATGATCCAAAGACAAAGAAGCTTACTATTACTGATCCTAGAATAGTAAAATCCTTTGAGTGGCAAAAGAGCTACGCAGACAAATATGGTATAGCAGCTATTCAGTCTTTCTCTTCTGCTTTTGGTTCCGAAGCTCAAGACCCATTCATTATGGGTATGATCTCTATGAAAGTTGATGGAGACTGGACACTAGCTTTCTTAGATAAATTTGCCCCCAAGATGAAATATCTTAGAGACTATGGTGTTACTTACATCCCAAGACCTGCAGATCTTAAGAAGCCAATTACTTGGGCTGGTGGTTGGAGTTTAGGAATTCCGAAAGGAGCAAAGAATATTAAAGAAGCTTTTGAATTTATTAAATTTGCATGTGGTCCAGTAGGACAGAAGATTTACTCTGTTGAACCTCTACACCTACCTACCCTTAAAGCTTTATTGAATGATCCTGAAATTAGAGGAGAGAGAAGACATGCGTTCTTTATCGACCTATTAAAATATGCAAAGAACCGTCCAACTATACCTGTAGGTGCTCTACTTTGGGATGAGCTTACTGCAGCAAGAGATGCTGTTATCAATGGACAGAAGACTCCATTAAAAGCTTGCCAAGATGTAGAGGCAAGGGTACAGCCTGAATTAGATAAGCTATTGAAGTAAAGGGGATGACAGGCAGTGAAGGCAATTTCTGCTAGAAGAAATACTCTTTATGGTTTATTGTTTGCTTTACCGTGGATTATTGGATTCTTAGCCTTCACTGCCTATCCTATTTTGGCTTCTCTGTACTACAGTCTTACCGAATTTGTAGGTATAGGGATCCCTAAATGGATAGGCAGTGGAAATTATAAAGCTTTAATGAATGATGAGCTATTTTGGAAATCTTTATATAATACTATTTATTATGTAGGGTTAGCAGTACCTATAGGTTTTGTAGTAGGTTTAGGTTTAGCTTTATTATTGAATATGGATCTAAAAGAGGTTGGAATATATAGGACATTGGTATATATACCATATGTTTTACCAGCTGTGGTGGTAGGATTTATATGGCTTTGGATGTTGAATCCATATTTTGGTTTGTTAAATTTATTCTTAAATACAGTTTTTCATATTCAAGGACCAGGTTGGTTCTCTGATCCTAAGTGGGCTAAGCCAGCCTTTGTTATGCTGGCACAGTGGGGTGCTGGAGGATCAGCTGTAATTTTCTTGGCAGCTATTAAAGATGTCCCTAGGGAGTTACTTGAATCTGCAGAGATAGATGGTGCTGGTTGGTGGACAAAATTTAGCAAGATCATCATTCCTATGATAAGTCCTGTTATTCTCTATCATATCATAACTGCACTCTTTGGGGGCTTTCAGATATTTACCACCGCTTATATAGCTACAAATGGAGGACCAGCCAATTCTACATTGTTTTATGTTTTATACCTTTATAGAAGTGCCTTCCAGTATAGTAAGATGGGTTATGCCTCTGCAATGGCATGGATTCTTTTCATCTTAGTCCTTATTCTTACACTAATAATCTTTAGAACATCTGCTAGATGGGTATTTTATCGAGGAGGGGGAGAATAAAGCTATGAATCTAAGATACTTTATAACAAAGGTCATTGGTAGATTAGTGTTAGTTTTAATTAGTATTGTATTTTTAGTCCCCATTTTTTGGATGTTTACTACTTCTATAAAGGATATGTCAGAAGTGATGACTTATCCTCCTATTTGGTGGCCTAATCCTCCAAAGTGGCATAATTATATAGAGGCAGTAAATTATATACCTTTTGGACGTTATACCCTGAATACTATTATAATTACTATAGGTAATATAGCTGGGGTCCTTTTTTCTGCTCCTTTGGTTGCCTATAGTATTTCAAGGATAAGATGGAGAGGAAGAAATATTTTGTTTATGCTTATTCTTAGTACTGTACTTATTCCTTTCCCTGTAATAATGATTCCTGTGTTTATTGTATTTGCTAGGTTAGGATGGATAAATACTTTTAGACCTCTCATTATTCCTGCCTTTTTTGGAGGAGGAGCATTCAATATATTCTTGCTAAGACAGTTCTTTATGACTATACCAGAAGAACTTTCTGATGCTGCTAGGATAGATGGGGCAAGTGAATTTGGTATATATTCAAGGATAATGTTACCTCTTATAAAGCCAATACTTATAGTTATTTCTTTATTTACATTTTTAGGTGCTTGGAATGATTTTATGGGTCCGCTTATTTATCTTCAAGATGAGGCAAAGTATACTTTGTCCTTAGGTCTTCAGATGTATAGATCTACTAACTATGTAGAATGGCCATTACTAATGGCAGCAGCAACGATAGTAGTTATACCTACGATTATAGCATTCTATTTTACTCAGAATACTATAGTGGAAAGTGTAACTCTTACAGGACTTAAGGGATGAACTATTTATTCTGACTCTTATGAAAAAGATTTTAGTCTTTGTTTTGGCTTTTCTTCTATTATCCCCTCCATTCTACGCTAAAGGAGGGGAAATTCCTTTTATTTTAAGAGTTTACTCTTTTCTCAAGATGATGTATATACCAGATATTGGACTTCTAAGAGAGTATTGGGGAAGTAAAAGATGTTGGCTTTATAATGACAATTATCTTGCCTATAAGGTTTTATCTAGACATAAAGGCTATTCAGAGATTGTTGCAGAGATAGAAGAGAATTTCAAAATTTATAATGTCTCTCTTACAGGTAATGGTAGAATGGAAATTCTTTTTGACCAAATTATTGATTTTCCTCCTAGAATTGGAGAAATTGTTTTTCTACAATATAAAAATGGATACAATATATTTACAGAAATATCTAAATCTCCACCTCTGGACTATGAGAACTATGGAGATCTTTTACTATATGGGATTATAAGTAAATTTAAAAAGGGTGATGAGTATTATAAATCTCTATGGAATAAAGCAAGTTTATAACACATTATGATAAAAGCTTTAATTGGCTTGGGTTTTCAAACGTAGAAACTACTTGTTTTGTAATTCTAGCCTTAGAGAGCAATAATTGAATATAGATATTTGAGAAATATCATTAATAGGAGAAAGGATGAGTAAAGTGAGCAAGAGACTAATTTTAGTATTGATAACTTTTCTTATCTTGTCAACTTCAAAGGTATACCCTGCAGAGTCTTATATAAAGTATGTTAATCCATTTATAGGTACAGGGGGACACGGTCATACCTTTCCTGGAGTGACAGTCCCCTTTGGTATGGTTCAATTGAGCCCTGACACAGATGTAGAAGGGTGGGATTGGTGTTCTGGCTATCATTATTCTGATAATTCCATAATGGGCTTTAGTCACACCCATTTAAGTGGGACAGGAGCGGCTGATTACGGAGAGGTAAGATTAATGCCTATAGTTGGGGATTTAAAGATAATACCTGGACCTAAAGAAAATCCGTCTGTAGGCTATAGATCTAGGTTTAGTCATAGTAAAGAAGTAGCTCAACCTGGATATTATTCCGTTTTCCTAGAAGACTATAATGTTTTAGCAGAGTTGACCACTTCATATAGAGTTGGATTCCATAGATATACATTCCCAAAGACTAATAAAGCTTATATTATTATTGATCTTTTTACTAGGATAGGGGATATGGCTGAAAAGGCATGGGTAAGAATTGTTGGAAATGATGAGATCGTTGGTTCTATAACTGGAGGTCACTTCTGTGGAGCTAGAGACCCTCAGACTATATATTTCTCTGCTAAGTTTTCTAAGCCATTTGAAGAGTTTGGTACTTGGAAGGTCTTTAAAATAGATAAAGGGAATAGAGAGGAGAAGATGTTAAGTAGGTCAGATCCATTTATTGGAGCATACGTAAGATATTTTACAAGAGAAAAAGAAAGGATAATGGTGAAGGTAGGGATTTCATTTACCGGTGTGGAAGGTGCTAGAAAAAATCTACAGGAGATTCCAGATTGGAATTTTGAAAGAGTAAAAGAGGAAGCCAAAAGACTTTGGGAAAAGGAATTGGGAAAGATAGAGGTAGAAGGCGAAGAAGAGGATAAGGTAAAATTTTATACCGCTCTCTATCATTCCTTCATTCATCCTAGCCTTTTTTCAGATATAGATGGGAAGTATATGGGGGTAGACGATAAAATTTATTCTTCTAATTATGAGCACTATACTGTATTTTCACTATGGGATACCTTTAGAAGTCTCCATCCACTCTTTGTTCTAATACAGCCAGAGAAGAATGTAAATATGATAAGAAGTTTTTTAGATATATTTACTCAATCAGGTTGGTTGCCCAGGTGGCATAAAGGTAATAGAGAAACTAACTGTATGATTGGTACTCATAGCGATTCTGTAATTGCAGATGCGGTGGTCAAAGGACTAAAAGGTTTTGATTTGAATAAGGCTTATACTGCCATGTATAAAAATGCAATGACAGAATCTAGAGACTTCAATCAGGGTAGAAGAGGAATTACAGAATATAAGTCACTAGGTTATGTTCCCGGCGATAAGTTTAATCAATCTGTGTCTAGGACATTAGAGTATGCCTATAACGATTTTTGTTTAGCTCAAGTTGCTAAGGTTCTCAATAGAGGGGCTGATTATGAATTATTTATTAAAAGGGCTCAGAACTATAGAAATCTCTATGACCTTAAGGTTGGCTTTATGAGAGCCAAAGATAGCAATGGCAACTGGATAGATAGAGGCTTCGATCCTACAGATGCTACATCTCCTCACTATACAGAAGGTAATGCTTGGCAGTGGACATTCTTTGCTCCTCAAGATCCGTATGGACTAATTAGCCTCTTGGGCGGTGAAGAAGATTTTACTAAAAAATTAGATGAGTTCTTTGATACAAAGGTTCCAATAAAGGGCCCACCAGATATTACGGGTCTTATTGGACAGTATGCTCATGGTAATGAACCTTCACATCATATAGCTTACTTCTATGTCTATGCTAGAAAACCATGGAAGGCTCAAGAAAGGATAAGAAAAATACTGGATGATCTTTATGGAAAGGGACCAGATGGTCTATGTGGTAATGAAGACTGTGGACAGATGTCTGCTTGGTATATATTTAGTTCTTTAGGATTTTATCCTTTCTGTCCTGGGACACCCGTATATATAATAGGTTCTCCGATATGGAAAAGAGCAGTTATACACCTTCCAAATGGTAAAGATTTTACTGTAGAGACGGAGAATGCATCTAAAGAGAATATATATGTTCAAGAGCTTTACTTGAATGGAAGACAGTTAAATAGGCTCTGGCTTTGGCATAACGAGATCATAAATGGAGGTATACTCACTTTTAAAATGGGGAATAAACCCAATACAGAATTTGGTATTAAAGAAGAAGATCTCCCATCTGATTTTATAAGATAGAATTGTTTTCAGAAAAAGATAATAGATTAAGCCCTTACCGAAAGGTAAGGGCTTTTTATATTGTTTATAGTAATCTCTAAATTTCTAGTTGTAAAAATATTACACTCCCAGGAGTGAGTAAGAATTCAAACTCATATTTAGAGTCTATCTCGGATTGTGTTTTTTCTTCATAGAGGAAATTTGATTCTTTTAGTTTTGCTAACTCTTTTTCATTCGGAAAAGAGTCCATGTTTATTCCCAAGTTTTTAGCTATATGTAAAATATTGCTATGCTCACTATCTATTATTGCTTTTGTAATTTTTACTTTTCCAGATGGCAGATTAAGACATTTAATACTACACTTAACAGGCTCCTGGGAAGTATTTCTAGAAGTATCCTCTAATCTTGGTGGAAAATTTGGAGGCATATTTAATGAAATATCTTTTAATGAATTATAGTATATTGGATCAAAGTACCAGATGAGCAAGGCTAAACCGTCTTTCGGTTTTGTTGCAATTGCCCCCACGCCCTTTATAGGATTTTCAATAGAAACTGGAATCCTAGGACCTTTTAATCTATGTAATAGCTCAAAAGCCCAGTATTTTGGTTTTTTGAGCCCATGAACAGTGATCAATCCAAATCCTCCATGGAATTCCTTATCTGGAAACCCCATTTCTCTAAATACATCTGAAACAGTCCAGTAGGAAAAGGTATCTACATAACCAGACACATCATTAATAGCCTGACAACAGTAAGCAGCTCCATTAGTACTGCATTGTTCGATATCCCATAGCCTAACGCTCATATTCCATTCAGTAACATGAATTTCTATCTCTCCAGACTTATCAAAAGACTTTACTATTTCATAATTCAATTTAGATAGTTCTCTCCAAAAATCAAGACCAAAGTACTCAAATGGTTTTCCTCCAACAATATATCCCTTATCAGTTGGATATCCATGATAACTTACAAAATCAATAGGGCTAGAAGACCCTCCAGTAGCAAAATTTTCACTTTTACAATGTTCTAAGATTTCCATTACCCATTCGCCACCTGCAGATGCAGGACCGCCTACCCTTAGATAAGGGTCAACATCCTTTATGGCTTTTACAGCGTGATCATAGAGTCTCCAATAATCCTCTTTAGTTCCACTCCAGAATCCAATGTTTGGCTCGTTCCAGATTTCAAAGTACCACTTCCTTACTTCTTTCTTACCATATCGTTTTACACAATATTCAACAAATGCCTTTATAAGAGCTTCCCATTTTTTGTAGTCTTTAGGCGGAGAAGTGTTCCCTCTCCAAAAGAAGATATGTGTATCTTTTGATGCCAAAGCTTCTGGCATAAAGCTAAACTCTACAAAGGGTCTGATGCCTATATCTAAGAGATTATCATAAAGTCTGCCTATCTTTTCGAAGTTAAATTGAGGTGTTCCATCGTTATCTTCTTTATAGACACCTAGATTATCGTGTAGTATCCCATGAAATCTTACATATTGAACTCCAAATTTCTCTTTTACTTCTTGATAATGGGATAGGAGATCTTCCCTTAGAGGAAAGTCTGCCCCTTCTGATCCTATCACTGTTTCCCAAAAGTGTGGGAACGGACTTTTAGGACCAGAAAAATCAACTGTCATTTCTGTTATTTTTTCCATCGCTTAAGACCTCCTGATACATAGATTTTTTCTTTTATCCTTTTAATCCGCTTAGAACAATTCCTTTAATGAAAAATCTCTGAGCCACTAAGAAGAGGATTAGTATAGGTAGTAAGGCTATAAGAGAGACAGCCATCATTAGATTTATAT
>JAOACC010000119.1 GCA_026418035.1 bacterium | reverse complement strand
TTATAACTTCTTGTCCCATCCGACCATAAGCACCACACACTACTACTCTAATCATACCCCCTACCTCCTGCCAGTATGGCCAAAGCCTCCATTATTTCTTTCCGTAACAGAAAGTTCTTCAACTTCTAATATCTCTGCACGAACAATTGGAACTATAACTAACTGAGCAATCCTATCTCCAATATTCACCCTAAACGGTTCGCTTCCAAGATTCATAAGTATAACCTTTACTTCGCCTCTATAGTCGCTATCTATCGTCCCAGGGCTATTCAATACAAAAACCCCATAATCTTTGGCAAGTCCACTTCTAGATCTGATTTGTCCTTCATAACCTTGAGGAATTTCAACTGCTATACCAGTAGCTATCATCTCCCACTTTCCTGGAGGAATAATCTTTTCCTCTGCTGAATAAAGGTCCAAACCAGAAGAACCTCTAGTCATATAAGTAGGAATAGAACTATTAGTATTCAGTCTCTTGAGTAAGATCTTAATACTTTCCACAACCTCTCTCCTACCTTTCTACCTTCTCTACCTAAAACAGCTATACCAAGATCATTATTAAATAGCTTACAAGATATCTCCTGTATATCTTTTGGAGTAATTTCTTGAATCTTAGTAATTATCTCTTCTATAGGAATAACCCTTCCATAGGAATAGAAAGATTTAGCTAAATACTCCATCCTACCAAATGTTCCTTCGGTTCCTAATATCAAACTAGACGAAAGATGAACCTTAGCTCTTTCTAACTCATCATCAGTTATAGTCTCATTACAGAGAATCTTATACTCATCCAAGATAATTTTTAGGACTTCCTCATTAGAGTCACTTCCAGTTCCCACATAGGAAGCAAAAATTCCTGCATCTCTAAATGGGAGAAGATAAGAATATAAAGAATAAGCTAGCCCTCTCTCTTCTCTTATTTTCTGGAAGAGTCTTGCCCCCATACTATTAGATAGTATCACAGTCAAGGCACTCGCTGGATAAAGATATGGTTCATTATAAGTTACTCCAGGACTTACAAGAACTATATGGGTAACCTCTGTATCATCATCCTCGCAGACTGGTGCAGGATCTATATCTGGAGGAGGAAAAGACTTAATAACATTCGCTTTCCTCTTAATTAGAGGATACTGAGAAATTATATTCTTAACATCTCTCTCATCAATATCACCAGCTATTGCTATAAGAAGGTTGTCAGAAGTATAATTCTCCATCCAGAAAGATCTAAGTTTATCCGGATTCGCTTCTAATAAATCTTCCATTTCACCAAGAGGAGAATATGTCAATGGATGATCACCCCATATAGCCTTAAGTCCCATATCATGAACTCTCTGTTCAGGATTATCCATATATGACTTGTATTCTTCAATCACTATCTTCTTCTCTTTTTCTACATCCTTCTCTCTAAAGGCTGGATAACTCAACATCTGTGCTAATAAATCAATGGCTGATAAAGCATATTTCTTTAAAACCTTCACATAAAAACAAGTACTATCACGTTCAGTAAAGGCATTAGCTTCTGTACCTAGCTTATCAAATGCCAAAGCTAACGCCTTAGCATCTTTTTCTTCAGTCCCCTGAAATATCAAATGTTCTATAAGATGAGAATAACCTTTCTCGCCCTTTCTTTCTATGCGAGAACCAATAAAATACCAGAAACCTATACTAACTGATTTAGCTCCTTGGACTTTATCTAGTAAGATTACTTCCGACGTTGATCGATAACCCTCCTAGGCTCTTCCTTCTCTGTTTGAACTAGTCCTTTCCTAGTAAGATTTATCCTTCCTAGGTTATCTATTTCATAAACCTTAACTAAGACTGTATCTCCAGGTTTAAAAATCTTGTTTATAGGTCCTTTTAATCTTTCCATCTGAGAGACATGCAATAGTCCTTCCTTTCCTGGAAGTATCTCTACAAAAATTCCATAATCTGCAACTCTAGTAACCTTCCCTTCGTATATCTGTCCTTCTTCTATCTCTTTAGCTATTTCTTCTATCTTACTTTTAGCAATTTGTCCAGAGGTTTCATTCTGAGAATAGATATATATTCTACCATCCTGTTCTATATCTATCTTTACTTCTGTCTCCTCTATTATCTTCTTTATAACCTTTCCCCCAGGACCTATAATATCTCCAATCTTATCAGGAGAAACGGTAAGGGAAAATATCCTTGGAGCATATGGAGAAAGACTAGCTCTTGGGGCTGGAATCGTTTCTAGAATCCTGTCTATTATAATCTCTCTAGCCTCTTTAGCCTGGTATAATGCCTTTTCAAGTATATATATGGGAACGCCATTAAATCTCTTTGTATCAAGCTGAACTGCAGTAATACCTTGCTTAGTACCAGCTATTTTAAAATCCATCTCTCCATAAGCATCCTCTATACCTTGTATATCAGTAAGAGTAACCCACTCTTCATCACTCCTAGATACAAGTCCAATAGCTATGCCAGCCACTGGAGCTTTTATAGGGACACCTGCATCCATAAGTGCCAGAGTACTTCCACAAGTACTTGCCATTGACGTAGATCCGTTAGACTCCAAAACATCTGATACTACCCTAATAGTATATGGAAATACATCCTCACTAGGAATAACCGGAACTAAGGCCTTTTCTGCCAGAGCTCCGTGTCCAATCTCTCTCCTTCCAGGACCTCTAAGTGGTCTTATCTCTCCTACAGAGTATGGTGGGAAGTTATAATGATGCATGTACCTTTTACTCTCTTCTATACCAAGGTCATCTATTATCTGCTCTTCTCCCTTAGAACCAAGAGTTACTACTGTCAGAACCTGCGTCTCTCCTCTAGTGAACACTGCACTACCATGCGTTCTAGGAAGCAAACCTACCTCACAGGAAATGGGTCTTAATTGATTAAAAGCCCTGCCATCTGCTCTTGTCCTCTCATCTAGAACAATACGCTCCAATATCTCCCTTTCCATAGCTTTAAAGACCATCTTAACCATAACAGGATTAGATTCAAGTTTTTCCCTTAGGGCTTCTCCCGCTTCTCCCATCTCCAAGAGAGCATTTTCTATAAGCTCAGAAGGTTCTTTAGACATTCTAGATTCTCTCTCTTTTTTTACCTTTACTCTCAGAATCTCATTTATCCTGTCATAAGTTGTTCTTCTTATAAAATCAACTATTTCTGGGTCTGGCTGGATAATCGTATAACTATTAAATGGAACTATTTTTTCTTTTGCCATCTGAATAAATTCTTCTTGTAGGGAGATATTCTCTCTAACATAATCCATTGCATGATGTAAAGCCTCTATATACTTATCTTCGGATATCTCGTTAGCCTGTGTCTCTATCATAACTATATTTTCTTTTGTTCCAACTACTAACAGGTCTAAATCGCTTTTTTCTAGCTGGGAAGATAGAGGATTGAAAATAAACTCTCCATTAGATAAGCTAACCTTGACTGCTCCAATAGGCCCATTAAATGGAACTCCTGTAAGGCAAAGAGCAGCAGATGCTCCCCACAAACCTAAAAGCTCTGGTGGATTTTCCTGATCAGTAGACAATGTAGTTATAATAATCTGAACACCATGAAAAAAACCCTCTGGGAAAAGTGGTCTTATAGGTCTATCCACTATTCTAGCATTCAAGATAGCTCTTTCAGATGGCCTACCTTCTCTCTTTATAAATCCACCAGGGATTTTACCAGCGGCATAGAATCTATCTTCAAAATCTACCGTTAAGGGTAAAAAATCAGCATCCTCTTCAGGTTCATCGGATATAACCACTGTCACCAGAACAACGCTATCCCCATATCTTACTAAGACTGAAGATGTAGCCTGCCTAGCTAATTTTCCCGTTTCTAATACTAACTTTCTTCCTAAAAAATCCTTTTCTAATATTACCATAGTCTTTATGCCCTAAGTCCCAGCTCCTTTACAAGCTCTTGATATTTATCTAAATCCTTTCTACGGAGATACTCTAAGAGTCTCCTCCTATGACCTACCATCATAAGAAGCCCACGTCTCGAATGAAAGTCCTTCTTATGGATTTTTAGATGTTCAGTCAATCTATTAATCCTTTCTGATAGTAATGCTATTTGTACTTCTATAGAACCTGTATCCCTATCATGTAACTGATACTTACTAATAACTTCCATCTTTTCTTCTTTACTAAGGCTCAAATCTACGTTCACCTCCATACCAAGGTTATCTTTATTTATTTTTTATTCTAACATAAAAATATCTAATATACAATTGTAACGGATTTTAGTCAGTATTGACTGAAAGTATTAAAATATTTATTATGGCAAAGGTTATATTAAAGAAGAAAGAACATATAGATATAGTAAGGGGATTCCCCTGGATATATAATAATGAGATAGCTAAGATAGAAGGTGACTTTTCCCCTGGAGATATAGTTGATATATATGATATAAAAAATACTTACTTAGGTAAGGGCTATATAAACCCGAAATCAAAGATTACTGTAAGAGTCCTAACTAGGAAGGACGAAGCGATAGATAGAGATTTCTTTTTTAAAAGAATACTACAAGCATGGGAATATAGAAAGAAGGTTATAGATACAAATTCCTGCAGAATAATATTTGGAGAGGCAGATATGCTCCCCGGATTAATCGTAGACAAATTCGAGGATATACTTGTAATACAAACTCTTACACTAGGAATAGAAAGATTTAAAGATGTTATCGTAAATATATTAGACGAGATATTTCAACCAAGAGGGATATATGAAAGAAACGATGTTCCGGTTAGAGAAGTAGAAGGACTTCCACAGAAGAAGGGCTTCCTAAAGGGAATATTTGATACAAAGATCGAGATAGTGGAGAATGGACTGAGAATAATTGTAGATGTAGAGAATGGACAGAAAACAGGTTACTTTTTGGATCAGAGAGAAAATAGGAAGGCGTTAAATGGTATTGTAGAAGGAGCAGAAGTTCTTGATGCATTCTGCTATACAGGCTCTTTTGCTTTACATTCTGCAAAGTTTGGAGCTAGTAAGATTATTGCTGTAGACTCATCTTCTAACGCGCTAGAACTTGCCAGAAAAAATGCAGAACTTAACGGTTTTTCGAGGAAGATAGAATTTGTAGAAGAGGACGTATTTGATATATTAACAGAATTTTACAAAAGTGGAAGAACCTTTGATGTCATAATATTAGATCCTCCAGCTTTTGCTAAATCTCAGAGGCATATCGAAGGTGCTATTAGAGGTTACAAAGAGATAAACTTAAGAGCTATAAAGATGATACGAGATGGAGGATTTTTAATTACCTGTTCTTGTTCTCAGCATATCACTCCAACAATCTTTCAGGAAATAATAAACTCCGCTATGACCGATGCAAATAAGATGCTAAGGCTTGTAGAGTTTAGAACTCAGGCTAAAGACCACCCCATACTTCTCTCTTATCCGGAATCTCTATATCTTAAATGTGGTATATATCAGGTCTTGAAAAAGATCTAAGAAATCTATAACTTTACTGTAAAGATTACTATTACTGCAGAAACAAACATTAATATAGCAGTAGAGATAAATATACTATTTATACCCCAAAAAGAGCCTATAATCCCTCCGATAAAAGGACCACCAAACATTCCTATCCCGTATATCGCTTGGAAAAATCCCATAGCAGTAGCTCTCTTCTCTATTGGAACTTCTAATATACTTAAGCCCATAAGAACAGGATAATTTATCCCTCTAGAAATACCACCAAGACATTGTAAAAGACTAAGCGAAAAGAAATTCTTCGTAAATGGAACGAAAAGAGAAGAAATCATAGCAAAGATAAAGCCGAAAAATAGAAGATATCTTTTTGAAAACCTAACAAAGAAGTTTCTACTATTTAGAAGTGAAGCAATAGCTGCAGGAATGGAAGAAAGGAAAGTTAATATTCCTAAAGAGCTTTTGGAGAATCCTATATTGGTAGCATAAACTGGCAAAAAGCCATAAGTAGTAACAAAAGAAAAGTATTGAACTAAGATAGCTAAAATGGATGATATCAATAATAAAGGGGTACTTCCAACTCTTATTAATTCCATCAAAGATGGGCTATTAGATTTTTGGGATACATTCTCCTTTATTAATAGAGCCGGAATTAAACCTAACAGAGCCACTACACCTGCAAGATAAAAAGGAGATGTCCAACTAACTCTCTGAGCTATAAATCCTCCAATTAATGTAGCTACCAATTGACCCGATTGAGTAAAAAAGTTCAAAAGGCTTAACGAAGATATAACCTTTGAGGGGTCAAAATAACCAGAGAAAAGAGTAGTAAATGCTACCCAAGTAGTAGCTGAAACACCACTTAATCCTCTAAATACTAAAAGTCCTAAAGGTGATCTAGATAAAGCTAACCCAAAACCACTAAATATTGAGAAGACAAAGCCCAATATTATAAATGGCTTTCTTTTCTGAATCTTATCAGACCATATCCCAAGCGGAACTCTTAATAAAAACTGCATAAACCCATAAGAACCAACAATAAGTCCTATCATCTTCAGAGAACTGCCCAAAGTTTCTGCGTAAGGGGAAAGTATAGGAGTATAGACATAAAGGGAAAACCAAAAAAGAAAAGTAGAAATAAAGAAATATAACAATTTACTTCTCAATTTTAACTCTCTTTCTTGGCGGAGGGGGAGGGATTCGAACCCCCGGGCCTCATCAGCCAGCGATTTTCAAGACCGCCGCAATAAACCACTCTGCCACCCCTCCGTTAGCAGGTAAGGTGTAAGGCACACACAACCTTATTTTTGTCGCTAGTTTGATTATATATCTCTACTGCCCTACTAGTCAACTCTACTATAAGCTGAATGTTATTTTCTCTTAGATACTTCTCTACCTCTGGTAAAACCCTTAACATACCATAAGCTCCAGTTCCAACTATAAGGACCTTAGGTCTAGCTTCAACTATTTCTAGCACATCTGACACATGCAATTCATGTCCCTCTTCTCTCCACCAATCATTCTCTACCCTATCTGGGAAAATAATTACATCGGAAAAGTATGAAATACCATCTATAATAACCTTTCCAAACTCGTAATGTTCTATATTCATCTTAACTCTCTACTCCAACGTCCTCTTTCTAAGAATTCCTTTCCTACAGAAGGATTGACTATACAAGATATAGGTATTTTTCTTCTTAAATATCCATGACACATTATGTTACACTGTCTACAACTATCTACAAGGTTAAACTTTCCATCTTGAATCTTCTTTGGTAAAAATGGATCGGACAATAAAGTCCTACCTATAGCAACAAAATCAGCATAGCCATTCCTTATTCTATCATCTGCTAAATCAGGAACATACATTTTCCCAACCATAATAACAGGAATATCTACTTGTCTTTTTACCTCTTTAGCTAAAGCACCATAGTCATAAGAACCTGGAGCAGTGCTAGGAGATATATCAAGTATATCTAAGCCTTCCTTTTTAAGTTCCCTACCAAATAAAATAGTATCTCCCAATGAATATCCACCGTCCCTCCATTCTACCGGAGTATGGCGGTAAAGTATTAAGAATCTATTATTTGCTATAGATTTTAATCCTTTAATAACATCTAAAGCAAATCTCATCCTTTTATAAACATCCCCACCGTATTCATCATTACGCCTGTTAAATATAGGCGAGAAAAATTGATTCATTATAAAACCATGTGCCCCATGGGGTTCTACTCCATCAAAGCCGGCTTCTAGAGAAACTTTACCAGCGTATACAAAATCATCTATAAGTGACTTTATCTCATCTATAGGTATATCTGTAACATCTCTTCTTGGCTGAGGATTGCTCTTTATAGTCAATTGAATAAAAACATTCGCTCCACCCTTATGGATGCCATCAGTAAGAAATTTCAATCTATCCTGAAACTTTTTACTATGAAATAGGTGAGTAGGAGTTCCTTCTACTATTATAGTACCAACCCCTCCTAAAGCTCTCTTTACGTAATAGGCTATAGATTGTTGTGTAACTATCCCAAAATTAGTAGCCATAGGAGGCATTACTATCCTATTCTTAAAATATAACCCCTTAACAGAGATAGGAGAAAAAAGATATTCATAGATCATTTAATCACCTCATACCCTAATCTTTTCGATCTCTTCTTCACTCAAAGATACTGACTCAGTTATATAACTCTCTCCAGAATTTCTCAAAATCTTTACTTTAACAGGCATATTTCTTGGAGCATCGCTATATCTAATCAATGTTCTAATAGCAGTATCTATTAGCTCGCCTTCTACTATTATACCAGTAGGACCAGGATAATCAATAGTAAAGAACATATATCTCCATATCCTAGAACTCTTCAAGAGCTTATTTTCTCTCTCATTACGTCCTATTACAAACCAGCAGTTATCTGTATAAAAATGTCTTCCAATTCTTAATAACTCAAGTTCTTCCCTACTAGGTCTTCCTTTTATACCTATAAGAAATTTTAGTCTTTTTGAAAATTGTGTATCTGTGAGTAAACATCCTCCTGCTGGTGTTTTATACTCTTCTATACCCAAAAGTCTTGCCAGTTCTATCTGCCTATTTCTTTTTCTTCCAGATATATCGAATAACCATTCTCTCTTTATCCAACCCATCTCTTCAGGGATAGTTGGAGGCAATAGAGCTCCAGAGAGAGGTCTAACCACTAGCCCTTCTGCTCCAGCAGATTTTTCAACCTCTTTTAAAGCCCACCTATTCTGAGACATTGGTCTCTCTCCTAAGACTTCGCCAGTTATTATAAATTTAGCATTATACTCCCCTAGTAAATTTCTAGCCTTTTTAATCATAAGGGCATGACAATCTATACAAGGATTCATATTCTTTCCATATCCATGAGAAGGAGATAAAAGTATGTCGATAAATTCCTCTGTTATATCAATACTTATCACTGGTACTCCTAGAATCTTATTACCATAATCTACATCTGGAGAATAGAAAGGTGTAACAAATCCTATTGGTATAACCTCAATTCCATGGGACATTATTATCTTTATAGCCAATACACTATCAAGTCCACCTGAGTATAACGCCAAGGCTCTCATTCTTCTAACAACCTTTTATAAGATTCAAGCATATTTATAAATTTAATTTTAAACTCATTATATATACCCTTAAGCTTCTCTATCTCTACTTCTATCTGAGCCTTCTCCTCTTCTGCTTTCCTTATAATTTCTCTAGCAGAATTTTGTGCAGAGCTTATTATAGACCTCCTCTCCTCTTCCGTAGTCCTTCTTAACTCATTCATCGCCTGTTGGGTAGAAAGTAATGTTTCCTTAAGAAGAGTCTCTATATTTCTATAATACTCTAATTGCCCCTCTAAATCTTTTAACTTTGTTTCTAGAGTCTTATTCTCTTCTACTAGAATAGCCCATTCATCAGCTAGTTGAGAAAGATACTCTTTCACTTCATTTATATCATATCCACGAAATCTTTTAGAGAACTCCTTATTCTGAATATCTAGAGAAGTCCTATACATACTATCTCCTACTTCCAGGTTTTACTATAGGCACATTGCTTTTACAGAGCGGACACTCTTCAGGACTATAGGTTGACAAAGATATATAAACTAATGACTTAACAGGTATCCCATCTACTTCACTAACATTACCCCTATTTACTATGCTAGAGATACCTACAACATTTCCTTTACAAGACAGGACTAAATCCTTTAGCTCTCTTACTGTTCCTGCAGTAGTAATGACATCCTCTACTATAAGGACATTTTCGTCCTCACTAATAGTAAAGCCCCTTCTAAAGGTTAAAATACCCGATTCTCTTTCAGCAAAGATACTTCTAACTCCTAAAGCCCTAGCAGTCTCATAGGCAATAGTAATACCTCCTATAGCTGGTCCAACAACTAAGTTTATATC
>JAOACC010000113.1 GCA_026418035.1 bacterium | reverse complement strand
CGCAGTAGATACAAGACTATACTCTGGAAAGTATGCAATGCTTCCTACGCTCTACGATTTAACAGACCCAAATATCCACTATTGGCTCAATTTTATGAGGGTTGTAAATCTACCAGGTTCTGGGCATCTATTAAGAGGCCTCGCCTATACTCCAGAGGCTAGAGACGCTATAAACAAGTGGTATAACGAATCTTATATCTTTAATCTAGAAGCTATGATATACAACAAAAAGACACCCGAACAGGCAGCGAAAGATACTGTAGATGCCTTGAAGAAAATAGCAGCTACAACTAAGATATTTACTGATAAAGCTAAAGAAGTCAAAAAGATGATGGATGATTTTGAGCGTCAGAGGGAAGCTCATTTAAAGAAGCTAGGACTATGGGACCATCCACTAACCTGGAAGGGAACAAAGTAGGATAAACTTTATTAATTTAGGGGGGATAAGACCTATCCCCCCTTCTTTTAAGGAGAGAGGATATGAAAGTTCTTAAGGATAGGGTTTATTCGGAATGGTTCTGGGCGTATGTATTCTTAGGGGTTGATATAGCCTGGTCATCGGTATTTCTCTTTTATCCGATATTGAAGGCTTTTATATTTAGTTTCCAAAACTTTACGTTGGAAAATATAGGTCAACCAACATTTGTAGGTTTAACAAATTATATAAAGATACTCACTGATACTACTGGCTGGTGGTATTCTATAAAGATAAGCATCTTATATACATTGGGAGTAGTTCCAGTTGGAGTATTACTTCCATTAGGATTGGCTCTTTTAATAAATCCTCTGAGTAAAAAAAGTCAAAACTTCTTTAAAGCTGCGTTTTATCTACCAGGAGTGGTAAGCGGAGTAGTTGTAGCACTAGTCCTACGTTGGATATTCTATCCAGAAGTTGGCTTAATCAACTGGATATTGATAAAGTTTGGAGGACAACCTCAAACTTGGTATGCTAATCCTGATTTAGCACTCTTTACTCTTATTCTTATGAGCTGGATAGGTTCTCATGGCTGGGGAATCATACTGTACTCAGCAGCATTAAGCCGTATACCCAAAAGCATATATGAAGCAGCCGATATAGATGCAGCATCCTCTTGGATAAGATTTTGGAAAATTACCTGGCCACTTTTAAGACCGGTGACTCTTTATGTAGTGATTATCTCTATTATAAATTCTCTTCAGAATTTCTGGGGAGCGTTTTTTATAACTAGAGGTGGTCCTATGAGAGCTACTGAATTTGTAAACTGGAGGATATACACTACGTTCTATATGGAAAGCAATTATAGTTTGGCTTCTGCTCAGGCGGTTATACTTATGATTATTATTGCTATTTTATCAATTATAAACTTCAAATTCTTTGGCAAAGGGGTAGAATACTGATGGACAAAAAAATAAATATAAGATCGATAGACTGGGAAAAGATTCAAACAGAGAAGTTTATTCGCACTAAGAGGTTAAGAAATATATTTACTATTACTGCCTATATAATATTAACTACCTGGGCTATCGTCTCTCTACTTCCAATGTACTGGATGTTTGTATGCTCATTTAAACATATAGGAGTTTCTTTTAGTATAGAGGATATAGAATTCTATCCCTCTAATCCTACAAATGAAAATTACATAAATTTCTTACAACTTGATGCACCACCCTGGATCTCAAAACGCCCAGTTGGAAGATGGTTCCTTAACAGTCTTCTAATAGCTTTACTACCAACTATTAGTAACCTTATATTCGACTCTATGGCAGGATATGCGCTGGCAAAAATGAGATTTCCCATGAAGCAAGCTATATTCTGGGCTATTGTTATGACAATGATGATACCTGAGATTGTAATACTAATCCCCTTATATAGGATGATGTTTGATTTTAAGTGGTACAATACCTATTGGGCATTGCTTTTTCCTGGCTTTGCCGGAGTTGGAGGTATATTCTTATTCAAGCAGAGTATAGAAAGTCTACCCACAAGTATTATTGAAGCGGCAAGGGTAGATGCAGCTAGCGAACCAAAGATATTCTTCAAAATAGTTCTTCCTCTTTCTAAACCCATACTCTCTGTTATGGGGGTATTTGGATTTATAGGTGGATGGAATTCTTACTTCTGGCCCTATCTAGTTACAGAATCCAACAAGCTTTATACGATACAGGTGGGACTCACCTCTCTAATGGGTGCTGGTGGTGGGGCTGGAGTTACTGGGACCTTGACGTTTGGAATAGATGAGTATGGGCAGATGCTTGCAGGGGCAAGTATGGCAGCAATACCGGTAATTATTATCTTTTTCCTCTTACAGAAATATATTATTCAAGGTATAACTATTGGTGCGCTAAAGGGGTGATAAAATGCCGAGAGAATGGATAATTGCCATATTATATATTGTCTTAGCCTTTGTAATATGCGCTTTTGTTATGCCTTTTTTCTTCATAGGTCTAGATATATTGAGGAGAAGGAGGAAAGAATAGATGGCAGGGATAAGATTTGAAAATGTCACTAAAATATTTCATCAAGAAGAAACAAGAAAGAGTGTAGTAGCGGTAAATAATCTTAATCTAGAAATACCTGATGGTAGATTTACTGTATTACTTGGACCTTCAGGCTGTGGTAAAACTACAACATTAAGACTTATAGCAGGGCTAGAAATCCCAGAGAGGGGAGACATATACATAGGAGATAGAAGAGTAACAAGAACTCACCCTAAGGAAAGGAATATTGCTATGGTTTTTCAAGACTATGCACTTTATCCGCATATGAATGTCTATAATAATCTTGCCTTTGGCCTTAGAAATCTAAGGTTCCCCAAAAGAGAGATTGAAGAAAGGGTAAGAGAAGTGGCAAAGATGTTACAAATAGAAGAACTTTTAGAGAGAACCCCTAGAGAGTTATCTGGCGGGCAGAGACAAAGGGTAGCACTTGGGAGAGCCATAGTAAGACACCCTGAAGTCTATTTAATGGATGAACCCCTATCTAATCTTGACGCCAAACTCAGAGCAGAGGTGAGGATAGAACTCCTTGAACTTCAGAGGAAACTTGGAACCACTACGGTATATGTAACCCATGATCAGGTAGAGGCGATGACTCTAGGAGATATTATTGTAGTTATGAATAATGGCATAATCCAACAGATAGGAAAAGCAAGGGATCTCTATGAGAGACCTGCAAATATTTTTGTCGCAAGATTTATAGGGTCTCCACCAATGAATCTTATAAAGGCAACAATTATCAGACAAGATGGTTTAAAGGTTAAAATAGATGATACATTGTTGGATATTCCAAAAGAAAAGTGTGAAAATCTCGAAAGTTATATAGACAAAGAAGTAATATTAGGGATAAGACCAGAAGACATTAAAGATGCCATCATTTTAGGGAAAGATAAATATATCATCTCAACTGTAGATGTAATAGAATACTTAGGAGCTGAAGTCTTAGTGCACTTCCATATAAATAGCGACAAGATAGTTGCAAGACTAGATAGTGAGGTTGAAATTGGCAAAGACAGAAAATGGAGGGCTTACTTTGATACGAAAAAGATACAATTCTTTGATCCAATAACAGAAAACTCTATAGCATAGTAATGGTAAGAGTTGGGCAGATTCTTTGGGAATCTTTAAAATTTTCTTATATGCACCTTACAGAAATAATTATCCTTAGTCTCTTATGGTTTTTCTTTTCTATTCCCATAATAACTATGCCAGCCTCTATCTGTGGAATATTCTGTGCTATAAATGACCTAAAGGACGAGAAAAAAGTGGCACGAGATTTTTTGAAAGGTTTTAGACTCTATTTCTCAAAGACACTGCCCTTAGGTTTAGTATTACTCTTTTTAATATTAGTCTTAGTATCCTCTTTATGGTATTATGTAAATGTAAGAAGTACATATAGTCTTATCTTTACTATGTTCCAGAGTACAATTGTAATCTTTATACTTTTTACTCAAATCTATACATTACCACTTATGGTAAATCAAAATCTTAACCTTATTAACTCTGTAAAAATCTCAGCAATCCTAATCCTAAGTGATATTTTCTTCTCTTTAAGTGTATTTCTAGAACTAATATTTATAAGTATTCTACTAACCTTTTCTATTGTGGGTCTTCCCCTACTTTTTGGCATAATGTGTATATTTATTAATTATTGTTTGATGGACCTGATAGAGAAACTAAAACTCAATGAGTAGAATCTTATTAACAATTTATCAATCTATTAATTCTAGAAACCATATAATCTAAAAAATCTAGTAGTTCCTCCGTATTCCATTTATTCCCACATTCTTCTCCTCCGTATTCTTTTAGAGCCTTCCAAGGAAGATGTCTATACTCCATTGGTAGATTATTTATTCCCCAAAGACCTCCCTCCTCTTTCGATATAATCCTTTCTTCCTCTAAAAAACATAAAACTCTACAAAGATTTAAAACTCCATAGACTGGATCTTTATGTATATTCTTATCCATATCCTCTACGTCATACAGAAGAGCATCTATATAGTATTCTTTAGGCATTGGATAAAAAACTTCTTCTATAGGTTTTCCATAGAGACAGATACCTCTATTAAAAATCACTGTAATATGTGCTGCTAAATCACGGTCCTTATCCTCTTTTTCAAGATCTATCTTGCCTTCTTTATAAGCATTATGCCAAGTCTTTGAATAATGGAACTCAAATGGCATAGGATGCGTAAAGTTCTTCAAGTATTTTTCCAATACTATGCTAAACTCTAAACCCTTAGGAGGAGTTTCCTTTAATTCTGCAAGATTAAGAGTGACATTTACAACTTCTTTTTTAGTTATCATAGATAATTTATCTTTAACTACAACAAGAAAGTCTATATCACTCTTATAAGGATTAAAACAACCTAACGCAAGAGAACCGTGTAAATATATACCTACCAGATTATCTTTTAAAATACCACTGTAAGAAAGAACTATTTTTTCTAATAAGCCCTTTACTTCTTTAGGAGCATTATAATAATTGTATCCCATAGAGAAATTATATCACAATATTATGATATAATTATTTTTGAGAAATGCGAGATTTAAAACCTTGGAGGACGGGATGTCAGATACCATAGAGGAAAGGCTATCCACAGGCATAAAGGGCTTAGATGAGATTCTTTGTGGAGGATTTATTCCAGGTCGAGCTTATCTAGTGAGAGGTAAACCAGGTGTAGGGAAGACTTTAATAGGTCTATATTTTTTACTTGCAGGAATCTCTAAAGGTGAAAAAAGTCTATTTATTAGTTTCAGTGAGACAGAAACACAGATACGAAAAGATGCTAATTCCTTGAGCCTCAATCTAGATGGTATTTCATTCCTAGACCTCAGCCCTACCTCAGAATTCTTTTCTAAAGTTCAAGTGTATGATATATTCCTGCCATCAGAAGTAGAAAGAGTTCCTACTACTCAGAGTATAATAGAAACGGTATGTAATATTAAACCCAAAAGAGTATTCATAGATGCATTAACCCAATTTCGTTATCTTGCCACTGACTCGTTTCATTTTCGAAGACAGGTCTTATCCTTTATTAGATTCTTAGTAGAACAAGGCTCAACGGTTTTATTTTCTTCCGATGCTAGCTTAGAACTTCCAGATGATGACTTACAGTTCATTAGCGATGGCATAATTAATCTAGATTATGGTGTAAATGGAAGAACCCTTATGATATCTAAATTTCGTGGCTCTAGTTTTTTAGAAGGTCTCCATTCTTTAAAAATCATTCCAGGAGTTGGATTGGAGGTCTTTCCCAGATTAATTCCCGAGATGCACAAAAAGGATTTCATTATGCAACCAATATCCTCTGGAATACCAGACCTCGATGAATTGCTAAATGGCGGAATAGAAAGAGGAACTAGTACAGTTATTACAGGTCCTAGTGGTGTTGGGAAAAGTACTTTAGGAATACAATTTATGAAGGAAGCTTCAGGACGAGGAGAAAGATCGGTGGTCTATTCATTCGAAGAATCTATAGATACGATTATACACAGGAGTAAATCTATAAATATACCTATTCAAGAGATGTTAGATAGAGGAACTTTATCATTAGTTTATGTAGAACCATTAAAATATTCTCCAGATGAATTCGCATTAATGGTGCGTAAAGAGGTAGAGGAAAGAGAGACTAAGATAGTAATGCTTGATAGCATTGCAGGATATCGACTTGCTCTTTCTGGCAGAGACCTCACACAGCATTTACACTCACTTATTAAATATCTACAGAATATGGGAGTTACTATTATTTTAATAAATGAAACGGAATCTATTACAGGAGAATTTATAGCTACAGAGCAAGGTATAAGCTTTCTAGTAGATAATATCATCTTTATGAGATATCTAGAACTTGATGGAGAGATCAGAAGAACTATCGGAGTATTAAAGAAACGAGTAAGTAGCTTTGAAAAGACATTAAGAGAGTTTGAAATTACTAAATATGGTATAAAAGTAGGTAAACCTCTTACCGAATTAAGAGGCATATTGAGAGGTTTACCAGAAAGTATAAAATAATGAATAGAATAATGCTATTAGTAGAGAATACTGAGAATAGAAAAATTCTATCAGAATCCCTTTCTCCTTATTATAATATTCTTCAAGGAAATAGCGAGTCTATAATAAAAGAAGATTTTGACCTCTGTATAATTGATGGGATATTTCTAAGTAGATATGAAAATTTAATATATTCTAAGAAGATAATAGAACAACCCGTTTTTATTCCGTTCGTATTAGTGACATCTAGACAGGATATTGGGATGGCAACTAGATTCCTCTGGAAAGTTATAGATGATATAGTTGTTACGCCTATTGAAAAGATAGAACTGTTAGCTCGAGTAAATAACCTTCTAGAAACTAGAGAGCTCTCTCTGAGATTCTATAAAGCTATCCTAAATTCTTCCCCTATAGGCATTATACTTTTAGACAAAGATGGAATTATAAAAAGCTGGAGTCTATCTGCGAAAAGGATATTAGGATGGAAAAGAGAAGATGTCCTTGAAAAACCAATCTATTCAATAAATTTTCAAAATAACAATTTCTCCAAATTTATAGACATGGCTTTAAATGGAGAAACACTTACCAATATTGAGCTAAAGTATAAAAGAGAGGATGAAAGAGAGATAGAATTAGAAATTTCTATATCTCCAGTGCATAATACAAACAAGACTATTCTTTATATTCTCCTTATGCTATCAGATATTACTGAGCGAAAAAGGCTAGAAAGAGAAAATATCCAGAATTTAAAAACCATAACGGAGTTATACAGAAAATTAGAGAAAGCTTACGATGCAACAATAAGGAGTTGGGGAAAGATATTAGAATTAAGGGATAAAGAGACTGAAGGGCATACAGAACGTGTTGTTGATTTGACTATAGCATTAGCAAAAAGGTTAGGGCTAAAAGATGAAGAAGTAATTAATATACGTCGTGGAGCATTTCTACATGATATAGGTAAATTAAGTGTTCCAGATTCTATTCTGCTAAAGCCAGGTAAGCTCAATGCAGAAGAATGGGAAATTATTAAAAAGCATCCAGTGATTGCTTATGAAGCCCTATCTTCTATAGAGGATCTGAAACCTACTCTTGATATTCCATACTGTCATCATGAAAATTGGGACGGGACAGGTTACCCTAGAGGTCTTAAGGGAGAAGAAATCCCATTATCAGCAAGAATATTTGCCATTGCAGATGTTTGGGATGCCTTAACAAGTGACCGCCCATATAGACCCGCTTGGAGCAAGGAAGAAGCTTTAAGATATATAAAGGAGCAAGCGGGTAAGCATTTTGACCCTAAAATAGTAGAAGTGTTCCTGGAGATAATAAAAGAGTATCTATAATTTTTTGATGATAGCGGTAACTAGTAAAAAGAAGAGGAGGCTTTTATGTCAAAAAGAATTTTAATAGCCTACGCATCTAGGGTAGGTTCAACCGCTGAGGTTGCAGAGAAAATAGGAGAAGTATTAAGGAATTTAGGTCTTGACGTAGAGGTAAGAAGCATTAAAGATGTAACTAGCATTAGTAATTATGACGGTATTATTATTGGTAGTGCGGTTAGGATGTTTAAATTACTGCCAGAGACAATGAAATTTGTTAATAGATTTAGAGAAGAAATTAGAAACAAACCTGTAGCATATTTTATTGTCTGTCTGACGATGCAAAAAGATGTTGAAGAAAGTAGAACTCGATCTAAAGAATACTTAAAACCGTTATTAGAAATCAAAGAGCCAATAAGTATAGGGTTTTTTGGAGGTAAGATGGATTATAGTAAGCTTTCCTTTATATGGCGCATTTTATTTAAAGGAAAGGTCCCTGAGGGAGATTTCAGGGATTGGAAGAAGATAACTGACTGGGCAGGGGATCTATTTGTATATTTTTCTAGGAGCTAATATCATATACAGTATTACATGTCTAATCTCTAGCATTTTACTCTCTGCCCTTGCCTCTCTTATTTCTGTTCAATATAAGGATAGACCATATATAAGACCACTTTGTCTATTAGCAATCTTTGCTGTTATCTATTCTTTTGGATATGCATTTGAGATTATGAAAGGGGATGTGGATTGGGTATTTTTCTGGTTAAGGATAGAGTATTTAGGGATTCCGTTTATCGGAACTAGTTATCTTTGGTTTGCCTTAGAATTTACTGGGAATAGAAAATATATAAAACCATATCTTTTACTTTTCTTTTTTGGCATATCAGCCTTCATTTCAATATCCGTATTTACTAATAAATTCCATAATCTATACTATTCCTATATCAAAATAGATAATACCGGTCCATTCCCGAGTGCTAATCTAGGTAGGGGACCATTTTATATTATTAATATGATATGGTTTCTTATATCTACTTCTATAAGTTTTCTCTTATTTATTCTATACTATGTAAAACTACCTTCAATACTAAGAAGACAAGTTATAACTGTGATTATTGGATCTCTCTTTACAATTGTTAGCTCTATTGCATATTTCTCAGGCTTAATACCATGGAATATAGATATAGGTCCGCTCATTACTTCGGTAAATGGAATCATTTTTGCTATTGGAATACTCATACTAAAAATCTTTAATGTTTCTCCCATAATAAGAGACAGAATATTTGAAAGTATGAGGGATGGAGTGATAGTTACCAACTTATATGGAATAGTTGTAGATTTTAATCCTATTGCTCAAGAATTTATTCCCAGTCTATCTAGAAATTGGATTGGAGAAATCTTATCAAAGAAGATGCCCGAATTCGATATATCCTTAAACAAGGCCTCAGATGTAGTCTTATTCTCGATAGAAAATAAAGATGGTGAGCATTTTTATGAGGTAAAGCAAATTCCTATCATTAACAATATCGGTAAAAAGATAGGTAATGCCTGGTATATAAGACAAGTAACTGAGCAGAAAAAACTTTTAGAGCAATTAAAATTTTATGCAGAAAAAGATGGATTAACAGGAATTTGGAACAGGAGAAAATGGCTAGAATTAGCCGAGGCTGAGTTTAAAAGAGTAAAAAGATATAAAAGACCCATCTCTATAATATCTATAGACATAGACCATTTTAAAAATATTAATGACACAATGGGACATGCAGTAGGAGATAAGATTCTAGAGGGTCTTGCCAAGTTTATATCCATTCAGATTAGAGAGAGCGATATCTTTGGTAGAGTAGGAGGAGAAGAATTTGCAATAATACTTCCAGAAACTAATAGAGAAAGTGCTAGAATTATGGCTGAACGTTTATTAAAAGCGGTAGCTAATAATAAGTTTAAATATGATGAGATTGAGATTAATATTACTGTAAGTATTGGAGTAGCTTCATATGAATGCGATGCAGAAAGCATATCCCTAGATGAGCTTATAAAAAGAGGGGATAATGCGCTATATGAAGCAAAAAGACAAGGAAGAAATAGAGTGTGTATAGGATAGACAGGTAAATAAAAGCTTACTGTAATTTATTTTTAAAAGTCAAGTTATACCTTCATATTATACTTCTTAGAAAATTCCGTTGCCTCTAGAAAGCGATAGCTTTTTAAAAGATAACGATAATATTGCTCCTTATGTCCTTCGATAAGCTTCTCAGCTTTTTCTTCTCCCCATATCTTACTTACAGTATCTGCATAATCCATAAGTTGATAGGTAGGTATATGATAGGGACCACTATTATGGAGCGTAGAGATAAGAGGGTCTTCATCAAAAAGAGAATTTACCATATTTTCTCTAAGCCATTCTTTAAGTAAGGTTTTTCCTTCTTTTACAACTTCAGGATAAATTTCAGAAAGGTCTATTAACTCATGAGGATCAGAGTCTATATCAAATAGCATCGTTGGTTTCAATATCTCCTTACAGCCGTCATCATATGTCTCAATCATTAACCACTTTCCAAAACGGACAGACCTCTGAATACTCCAAACACAGTGAGAAAGAACAAGGTAAGGTCTACCACTTGATATCCCAGTCTTAAGTGTTTCAGCAAAAGACTTTGCATCCCACATCTGAGGTATCAATTCCCAACCACCTAAGAAATCTATTAATGTCGCAGATAGATCTATGTTATAGTGAAATTCTCTATCTACTATACCTTCTTTTACTCCAGGCCCCTTTATAATAAGTGGGATTCTGTGAGTTATTTCATCAGCCAGTTGATGGTCTCCGTACACATTCAACTCTCCCTGATTTTCTCCATGGTCAGAGCTAATAATAACTAATATGTCATCCCAAATACCTAATCTTTTGAGTAAATCAAAAACTTTGCCGATCCAATAGTCTGCATAATGTATCCCTGTATCATATCCATCTATCCATCTTTTATAATCCTCTAAGCTTTCTATACTCCTAGGTAATCTAGGATATCTCTGAAAGAATTCTTCAGGCATATCTTTTAGGTCATGAGGAGTCCTGGCAGAGTGTGGACCATACAAACTTCTATGTCTAGCTAAGACTTCCTCTGTTAACCAGGGTAGGAAAAGAGATTCTTCAAAAGGATTTCCATATTCTAATGGTGTCCGATAAGGAGTATGAGGGTCCCAGACATTTATATGCAGAAACCAGTTATCACTTTTCCCATTTTCCTCTAGCCACTTTAGAGCCAAGGGAACTACTTCATCTGCTCTTTCCATACCTCCCTTACCAGGATTATATATCTCTCTAAATCCATCATAATACCACCAGGCAGAATGTCTCTCACCGAAAGGGCTTACACTTACCGTATAATATCCTAGACGCCTAAGAAGAGTAACTAATTGGCTCAAAGGGCTTTGTCTGTTATTAAAAAATCTCAATGGTTCAAAGGACTTAAAATCACTCGCAGTAAAACCGTGATTTACAATACCATTATGTATACCAAATCTTCCAGTAAAAAGGGCAGCCCTAGAAGGCATACAAGGAGTATCTGACGCATAGAACCTATCAAATCTTATCCCTTTCCTAGCTACCTCATCTATATTAGGCGAAGTTTCCCTATGATACCCATAACAGGATAAGTGGTCAGGTCTTAAAGTATCTATATCTACATATATGATTCTCATAACACCATCTCCTCCCAATCTCTTTATACCAAATATTTAACTTAATATACTATTACTACCGCCATATCCTCAAGGAATTTAGAAACTTCATCCTCTTTAAGGATAAGATTTCCATCCTCCTCGCTTACAAGAATATTATCATTGAATTCTCCTTGAGTTCCAACAGCTTTAACTATAAGAGGCTTAGAACCAGCTCTAGAGTTTCTTATCTTTTCACTTAAATTTGTACCATCATATCTAATATATTCAACCACACCTAATGTTATATATTCCTCCAAAGAGTGATTCTCTTTAGCAAATATGGAGACTCCATATATTTCTCTACCTTTTGCATCATGTATCTTGGGGCTAATACTTCTTCCAACTTTAAAACCTCTTGCATCTACAACTAAGCCGGTATAAGCATTAGGAGGAATTTCTCTTCTTTTTATAGACACCTTTGTATCCTTAGTTTGAGCTGTTTGAGTTTCTGTCTTTACTTTTGTTTCCTGAGGTTCTACCTTTGAGTTTGAAGTTCTTATTAACTCTAAAAGCTTAGCTATTATCATAGCTAACTCATAACGGGTAAGGGTTTGGTTCCCTCTAAATGTTCCATCAGGATAACCTTTTATAATTCCCTCCTTTATAAGAAGTTCTACTGCCTCATAAGCCCAGTGGTTTTGCGGAACATCTGAAGGGACTTCTGCAAAGACATTAGGGATTCCCAAAAGCAAAAAGATTAATAAAAGAAAAACTGCTATAGTTCTTACCATAATAATTCCTCCTAATCTTAGAATTTCAAACAGGATATATTATAGATTTCTACAATTCATAGGTCAAGCATCTTTAGGGACCTTTCTGATATTGCTATTTATAGTATAATAAGTAAGAAACTAAAATTAAGGAGGATAATAGAATATAAACTGTTATGGACATAGTATCTACATTATTTGTAGCATTTAGCTTAGCTATGGATGCCTTTAGCGTATCAGTTACAAGTGGAATAACAACAAGGGGAATAAAGCTATCTCAGATATTAAAGATGAGCTCTTCTTTTGGTCTTTTTCAGACTTTTATGCCAATATTAGGATGGTCAATCGGTTCAGGTCTAAAGGTATATATATCTACTATAGACCATTGGATAGCCTTTGGTCTCCTTGCTTTTGTAGGAATAAAGATGATATATGAATCTATAAAAGGAGAACATCTAGTAGTCAACCCTTTTAACAACAGAACACTCCTTCTCTTATCAATTTCAACAAGTATTGATGCGCTAGCGGTTGGAGTAAGTTTCTCTTTCCTTAATTTCCCTATCCTTTTCCCCGTGTTAATAATAGGGATAATAACCTTTATACTCTCTTTGCTCGGTATCTTAATGGGTAATGGCCTTAGACACTTTTTTGAAAATGTCAGGGTAGAAATATTAGGTGGGTTAATACTAATAGGAATAGGCATAAAAATATTGATAGAACATTTGGTATAAAAAATAAAGGGGCACCAGGTGGTGCCCCTAGTCTTTATCTCAATTAGTACTCAGGAGGTGGTGGAGTCTCTTTCTTTTCTTCTGGTTTTTCAACTACTACTGCTTCTGTGGTTAATAGCATAGCGGCAATACTAGCAGCATTTTGTAGAGCGCTACGAGTTACCTTAACTGGATCGATAATTCCAGCCTTAACCATATCTACATACTCTCCTGTCATTACATCCAAACCATGACCCTTGGGTAGACTCTTCACTTTCTCTACTACTACAGAGCCCTCAAGTCCAGCATTAGTAGCTAGTTGTTTAAGTGGTTCTTCAAGAGCCTTCTTAACAATCTCTACTCCAGTCTTTTCATCGCCATCAACTTGTATGTTGTCAAGAGCGTTCATTATATTAATAAGTGCTACTCCACCGCCAGGAACAATACCCTCTTCTACAGCTGCTCTAGTTGCAGCAAGAGCATCCTCTATACGATGTTTCTTCTCTTTCATCTCTGTCTCTGTAGCTGCTCCTACCTTAATTACTGCAACTCCACCAGATAGTTTAGCAAGTCTCTCCTGTAGTTTTTCTCTATCGTAATCAGACTCTGTCTGTTCGATCTGAGCCTTAATCTGATTTATCCTCTTCTTTATCTCTTCCGGATTACCTTTACCTTCAACTATAGTAGTGTTATCCTTATCAGCCTTGACTTGTCTTGCCTGACCAAGCATATCGATTGTTACATTTTCAAACTTAATACCAAGCTCGTCAGATACAACCTGGCCACCAGTTAGTATAGCTATGTCCTGAAGCATAGCCTTTCTTCTGTCACCAAAACCAGGGGCTTTTACTGCTAGAGATTGTAGTGTTCCTCTTAACTTATTTACTACTAGTGTAGCTAGAGCTTCTCCTTCAACATCTTCAGCTATGACTACTAATGGTCTTCCTCTTTGAACAACCTTCTCTAGTATTGGAAGTATGTCGTTTACAGAGCTAATCTTCTTATCCGTTATAAGGATATATGGATCATTAACGATCGCTTCCATTCTTTCTGTATCTGTTACCATATATGGAGAGATATATCCTCTATCAAACTGCATTCCTTCTACCTGCTCTAAGGTAGTTCCAATAGTCTGAGCCTCTTCTACAGTTATAACTCCATCCTTTCCTACTTTCTCCATTGCATCAGCTATTAGATTACCAATCTCAGGATCAGCTGCAGATATTGTAGCAACGTGCGCTATAGATTCCTTATCTTCGATTGGTATAGCCATTTTCTTAAGTTCTTCTACACATACCTCTACAGCCTTTTCAATACCTCTTCTAAGAATCATTGGATTGGCACCGGCAGCAACGTTCTTTAGCCCTTCTCTAATCATAGCCTGAGCTAAAATTGTTGCTGTAGTAGTCCCATCTCCAGCCACATCTGCAGTTTTGGTAGCAACTTCTTTTATAAGCTGAGCGCCAACATTCTCAAATGGATCCTCTACTTCGATCTCCTTTGCCACTGTTACCCCATCATGGGTTATTGTCGGTGAGCCAAACTTCTTTTCTAATACAACGTTCCTACCCTTTGGTCCTAAAGTAGTCTTTACCGCATCTGCCAGGGTATTTACACCTTTTTCTAACTTTCTTCTAGCATCTTCATCAAATATAATTAACTTTGGCATTTATATTTCACCTCCTTTATTCTTCTAGAATTGCAAGAATATCTCTTTCACTGAGAATAAGATATTCTTCATTCTCTATCTTTACTTCTGTACCAGCATACTTAGAGTAGAGGACTTTATCTCCTTCTTTCACCTGAAGGGGAACAAGCTGTCCGTTATCTAACAATCTACCCTGTCCTACTGCTAAGACTTTACCCTGTTGAGGTTTCTCCTTAGCGGTATCTGGAAGCACAATACCACTCTTTGTTCTCTCTTCAACCGCTATTGGCTTTACCAATACTCTATCGCCTAATGGTTTTAGCTTCATTCTATCACCCTCCTTTACATTTTTAGCACTCATATATATAGTTTGCTAACATCCAAAAGTATATCATAATCTAATTCTAAATGCAAGAGGGTATTAACGAATTTGCAAACAAAAATTAGACTGCGAAGGACATTATTGATGAAGGATAACTAGATTATCCCTATGAATTACTTCGTGATATCCCTTTTTCCCTTTCAATTGCTCTAGCTCAGTGCTAGAGTAATAGACAATTCCCCTAGCAAACTCCTCTCCACCTGGGGATATAACTAAGACGGTATCTCCTGAAGAAAATTCTCCCTCTATATTTTTAATACCCTGAGAAAGGAGACTCTTATTCTTAAAGACTAGCGCCTCATAGGCTCCTTGGTCTACATATAACTTTCCCTTTGGAGTTACACCATAACCTATCCATATCTTACGCTTTGATAGTTTATCACTCTCTATATGGAATAACGTCCCAACAGATTCCCCTCTAACAATCCGCTCTATCACTCTATCTTCTTTCCCAGAAGCAATAACAGTTGGGATATTTCTCCTTGCCGCTATTTCAACAGCAAGTATCTTAGTAATCATACCGCCAGAGCCTTTCTCTGAAGGACCACCTAGATCTCTCGGTATTTCGTCGAAGTTATGTATTTCCTTTATTAATTTAGCATCCGGATATAAACGTGGGTCCTTATTGTAAAGTCCTTCTACATTGGATAAGATAATAAGTAGGTCACTATCTATCAAAGTAGCAACCAAGGCAGACAATTGATCGTTGTCTCCTAGTTTAATCTCTTCAGTTGCTACAGTGTCATTTTCATTTATTACAGGAACTATACCCAGGTTTATCAATTCTTCTAAAGTATTTCTTGCATTAAGGAATCTCTTCCTATTAGCAAGGTCCTCTCTGGTTAATAAAATTTGAGCAACTATGAGCCCATAGTTTTCAAATATAGAACTGTAATAATTTATAAGTTTTCCCTGTCCTACAGCAGCTAATGCCTGTTTTTGGACAAGATTTAAACTTCTATTAAGATTCTTCACTATAGATCTACCAAGGCCAATAGCTCCCGAAGTAACAATAGTAGTTGATATCCCATATTCCTGCAAGTTTTTTACTTGTCTGGCTATATTATCTAAAAAGTTAACATCCAGCCCATCTCCAGGGCATAATGTTGCCGTTCCCATCTTTACTACTACTCTCTTCATAGGACAAACTTCTCCCCTAGATATATCTGTTTCACTTTACTATCATTAGCAATCTCATTAGGTTCTCCACTGGCTATTACTTCTCCTTCATTTATTATATATGCCCTATCAACTATAGAGAGTGTTTCTCTAACGTTATGATCTGTTATTAATATTCCTAACCCTTTCTCTTTTAACTGATTTATTATCACCTGTATATCTGCTACAGTTATAGGATCTATACCTAAAAAGGGCTCGTCTAAAAGAATAATCTTAGGGGAAGTTAAAAGCGACCTAGCAACTTCAAGTCTTCTTGCTTCTCCACCAGAAAGGGAAGATGCTAAAGATTTCCTCAAATGAGCTATTCCAAATTCTTCTAGAAGTTCTTCCACCATTGTTATTCTCTCTTTATTTGACATTGGAAGAAACTGTAATACAGTCCAGAGATTTTCTTCCACAGTAAGTTTTCTAAATATAGATGGTTCCTGAGGTAAATATCCTATACCAAGCCTAGCCCTTTTATGAATTGGCATACTGGTTATATCTACTTCATCTAGATATATCTTCCCCTCATTTGGTCTTAAAAGCCCAGTTATCATATAAAAGGTTGTTGTCTTACCTGCACCATTTGGACCCAAAAGTCCAACTATTTCACCTGCTTTTATCTCTATTGACACATTCTTCACAACAACCCTCTGTCCAAACCTTTTTACTAAACCTACTGTCTTAAGTATCATTTATAGAACCTCACTCAATAATACCAACTCCACATCCTTATCCTTCCAGTTATAATCTTTTATAGTCAAAAGTGTATTTTCTCTTAGATGTCCTACTCCTATAACAAAACCCTTTTTTGTACTAATTTCAATAAGTTTTTTTATCTGTGACTCTATATAGTTTTTATCATCTATATTATCTAAAAATATATCTCTCTTGGCAAACCTTTTTAATTCTATCTCTCTAGAAATTTTTTCTCCAACAGAATCTGAAGTAGTTAGACTATCTACAAAATATAGACCCCTATTCTTAATTATATAAAGAACTATCCTCATCACCCTCTCATCTGTAGTAGCCAGAGAGCCCATATGACTATTGACTCCATTAATATAAGAAAGCTCTTGAAGGTAACTATCTACCATTTTCTCTATCTCTTTATCATCCATCGTGATTTTTACAAAGGTACCGTCTATCCAGCTTTTCTCCTTTGGCTCCATAGGAAGATGCAAAAGAATATCCCAACCCTTTCTCATGCCTATTATACTCATTTCTTTAGACTTACTCTGCCTCGGAAGTATCGAAACATTTAAAGGCAAATCAATATCTTGTAGAATTTTATTAAGACTAGTCGATCTACCCACATCATCTATAATGATACCTATCTTACCCTTTGGCTTAGTCTTCTCAAAGTTAAGTCTAAGGATCTCTTTACCATCTTTATAAATAGTACTACCATCTAGATTATAGCCAAGCTCAGATAGCTCCATACTTAATCTACGCTTCAACCATTCAACAGAGTAAAGAGCAGGGACGTCTATAATCCAATCATCTTGAACCTTACATCCTAAACCTGTAAAGAAAGACCTTATGTATTCCTCTAACTTTATATCCACCTTTTCGTACGTTTCAAACTTATCTTCAGTCACATCTGGCTTACTCTCAGGTTTCTGAACAGTATCTTTATTTTGACGAACTTCTTTACCAATATATCCATTTGTAGGTTCTTTCTCAACAAGACTTTCTTCGTTAGATAATGGTTTTAATGGCTCATATATTGAATTAGGCTTAGTTTCATTAAGCATAATTTGAGGTTGAGAAGGAGTCTTTTCCTTCCCAACCTCTCTTAGACTCAAAACTGCAAAAAGACAGATTAAGATAAATATTATAGAAAAAGCAAAGGTTATATCAAATCGTCTTTTACTTTTTCCCAAGTAAGACTTCTTTAGCCCTCTCTAACTGAATATCTATACCTTTTTGGTCCCATTCAACCTGAATATCAGGCTTTATACCTTCTTTATGTATATAACGCATCTTTGGGGTAAGCCACTTTTGAACTGTGAGACTCATAGCGGAACCATCAGCTAACTGTATTACACTTTGAACAAGTCCTTTGCCAAAGGTCTTTGTCCCAACTAATGTCGCTTTTTTGTGATCTTGCAAGGCACCGGCTACTATCTCGGATGCGCTAGCACTGCCCTCATTTACAAGGACAACCACAGGGACTCTTACTTTATAAAGATTAGGAATAACATCAAACTGATCTCTATTTCCATTTCGATCTTCGGCATATAGGACAGGTCCTTTCTGGATAAAATAACTAGCCACCTGTATAGCTGAGCTAAGCAATCCACCAGGATTATTTCTTAAGTCAAAAATAATACCCCTCTTAGCTTTGGGTAATATCTGATCTAGGGCATTATTAAGCTCTTCGGCAGTTGGCTCTCTAAAAGCCTTTAACTTTATATAGCCAATATTATCATCCAACATCTTACTTGAAACTGTATATAGTCTTATAACTGCTCTAGTAATAACAAATTCTAATGGTTTTGGTTCCTCTTCTCTCTGTATTGTAAGTCTAACCTTTGTTCCAGCCGGGCCTCGTATAAGCCTACTTACCTGGTCTAGATTCATCCCCTCTGTAGATTTATCATCAACCTTAAGTATTATATCGCCAGTCTTTAAACCTGCCTTTTGAGCAGGTGTATCATCTATAGGAGATATAACTACTATCTGTTTTTTATCGTTCATACCTATTTCTATGCCGATACCCTCAAAACTTCCCTGAAATTCTTCACCCATAGCTTTATAGTCTTCAGGCTTCATAAAGTAAGAATATGGGTCATTTAGACTTGACAACATTCCTTCTATCCCTTTATATGAGATATTCTTACCATCAACCTTTTCTACATAGTTATTTGTAATAATGTTATAAGCCTGAAGTAAAATCTGCAGATTCCTATCTATGCTGTTTTGAGCAGAGATATATCCTCCGTAGTTCATCCCTGCTAGAAATGATACACTTATTATAACTAAAATCACTAAACTGTAGATTATAACGTTACGTCTCATAGGATCAAACCTCCAATTAGTTTATCTTTAATTTCTATTTTACCATAGATAATGGATTTGTAGGGGTTCCATTCTTTCTTATCTCAAAATGCAAGTGTGGTCCAGTAGACCAACCTGTAGAACCAACCTTACCTATCAATTGTCCTTTCTTTACCTGTTCACCTTCTCCCACTAATAATTGAGAACAATGGGCATATAAAGTTGACATTCCATTACCATGATCGACGATAATTACCTTACCATAGCCACTCTGCCATCCTGAATATATAACTCTACCACTGCTAACAGCATATATAGGGTCACCATAACTGCCAGAGATATCTATGCCTGAGTGAAACATTCTTATTCCCCATAAAGGATGCACCCTATAACCAAATGTAGAGGTTATTAGTCTATTAGTGGTAGGCCAGTAAAGATTACCAGAAAGACCTGGACCTTGAGTTGTCTGTTGTAATCTTCTAATTAGGGTTTCCAAAGCCCTAGAACTTTCTTCAAGCTCTCTTAACGCTCTTTCATATTCAGCCCTTTCACTCACAGTTTGAGCTAACAATCTATTTCTCTCTTCTTTTTTATCTGCTAAAAATTTTTGTTTAGACAGTAACTCCTCTCTAGTAGTTTTAACATCTCTTTCTTTTTCGTTTAACTCCTTCTGCCACTTATCTACATTAGACATCTCTTCCTGGATAGACTTTATAATTAAAGCATCCTCTTTCGCCAGTTGTGATAGAAACCTATAACGAGTCAGAAAGTCATAGGGGTCACTGGCACCTAAAAGTAATTCCAAATATTCTGCATTACCGTATCTGTATATCAAAAATAATTTCTCTCCCAATCTATTTCTGGAAGCTTTCAAATTCTTCTGCGCTATATTTAGTCTTCTCTCTGCTTCCTTCTTCAGCACAAGAATCTTGTTTAGATGTTTCTCTAATTCTTCTATTCTATTTGAAGTTATTTCTATCTCTTGATCTAAAGTATTTATCTCTCTAACAAGATTTCTTTCTTTACTTCTAGTCTTTTCTACAAGTGTCTTTTGGACTTCTAATTGTTTTTTTATATTTCTTAACTCTTCCTGTTTTTGAGTAATGGTATCCTTGCCAAAGGCGCACTCTAAAACAGAAAGAATAAATAAAAAGACAAGGATATATTTAGCTTTACCTTTTAAGATGTCTTTCCAAAAAGATAACACTTCCTATCCCTCCTACTACCATGCCAAATAGTATAAGTGAAAGACTCAGATTAATAACATCGCAGGAAGTGAAACCTGAAAATAGAGGAAAAGTAGACAAGACATATTTCTTAAGTATAAATACCAATATGTTAAATACAATCACACCCAAGATACCTCCTAAAAAACCACATAGTATGCCCTCAAATATAAAAGGTCCTTTTATAAAAAAAACAGTAGCCCCAACTAATTGCATAATCTCCAGCTCTTTTATCCTTGAAACAAAACTCAATCTTATAACATTTGATATTACGAATAGAGACACTACTATAAAAACTCCAACTACCACTATACCACCAAACTCAATCCAACCAATAAGATTATTAATTCTCCTAGCTATCTCCAGAGGGACATCGATATCTCTTACTCCTGGCAAACTTGTTATAGAATTAGCTAATATCTCTACATATTCTGGACTCTCAACCTTAATCTCAAAAGAGTCTGGCAATGGGTTCTTTCCCATTATCTCTAAGACAAACTTATTACCCTTAAATGATTCTTTAAATCTCTTCCAAGCCTCATCCTTAGAAACGTATCTAACCTCTTTTACACCTTCCATAGCACTTATCCTGTTCTTTAAAATTTCTCTATCTTCTACTCTCAAATTATCTTTAAGATAAAGGATTATCTCTAACTGTTCTCCTATACCTGTAAAGGTACTACGGACAATACTAAAGGTGTAAAATACTAATCCTAAAAGCACAAGCATAAAGGCTATAATCCCAATAGCTGCAAAGGTAGATATCCTAGCCCTAGTCAATCCCTTCCATGCCTCTCTAAGTATAAATGCTATAGAATATATCCTCATTCATAGCTCCCATTATACTCATCCTTCACTATTCTTCCCTTGTAAAGACTTATAACCCTTTTCCTCATAGTATTTACTATCTCCTTGTTATGTGTAGCCATGACTATAGTAGTTCCTCTAGCATTTATGCGTCTAAAATACTCCATAATCTCCCAAGAGGTAGCCATATCTAGATTACCAGTAGGTTCATCTGCTATAAGTATAACTGGATTATTAACTAATGCCCTCGCTATGGATGTCCTCTGCTGTTCTCCTCCAGAGAGTTCACTTGGATAACAGTTACTCTTGTGTAAAAGCCCTACTATGTCCAAAACTCTACCCACTCTTGTTCTTATTTCTCTATTTGAATATCCCATTACTTCCAAGGCAAATGCAACATTCTCATAAACAGTCTTATTAGGAAGAAGTTTAAAGTCCTGAAAGACTACTCCAAGTCTCCTCCTTAGGAGAGCTACCTGATGTGGTCTTAACTTTGCAATATTAACCCCCCCTACTATAACTTCACCCTTTGTAGGGAGCTCTTCTCTATATATAAGTTTCAATAGTGTAGACTTTCCCATGCCGGTAGCACCAACTATAAAGACAAATTCTCCCTTCTCTATCTTAAAAGAGACATCATCAAGAGCTAGGACTCCATTATCATAATACTTTGTTACATTTCTAAATTCTATCATTCGATATCGCTTCTCTTATTCTCTCAGCTATAGAAAAAGGGTCTAATTTATAAAACTTTAATAACTCCTCAAACTTACCAGAGTCACCAAATTCGTCATTGAGTCCTATCCTTATCAATCTAGCTTCAGTAGGAGGTAATACCTCTGCTATAGCACTACCCAAACCTCCAATAATATTATGGTCTTCGCAGGAGAATATATATCTATACTTTTTAGAGAGAGAAGATATTAACCCAATATCTATAGGTTTTATGCTAGACATATTGACTACTCCGATATCTATTCCATCTTTTAAAAGGATCTTGACTGCATCTAAAGCTATATATGTCATAATACCGCACGCTACAACTACTCCATCCTTACCTTCCCTAAGAATAGTCCCTCTACCTAACTTAAACTCATAAGACTCATCAAATATGACTGGTGTAGCTGGTCTAGCAAGCCTTACATAAAAAGGACCTGGAAGTTCTGCGATCTTCTCTATCACCTTTCTAGTCTCTACACCATCCGAAGGAGCTATAACTCTCATATTAGGAATACTTCTCATAAGTGCTATATCTTCAAAGGCTTGGTGCATTGCTCCATCTTCTCCGGCGGTAATTCCACAATGAGTTGCCACTATCTTTACATTCCGATTAGGATAAGCAATAGATTGTCTGACCTGATCATATGCCCTTCCAGAAGCAAAAACTGAAAATGTACTAGCAAAGACTATCTTACCTGTGGATGCTATCCCAGCAGATATACCCATAAGATTCGCCTCAGCTATGCCAACATCAAAAAATCTATCTGGAAAAGCCTTTGCAAAACTGATAGTTTTAGTAGATTTTGACACATCTGCATCCAATACTACTAGATTCTCATAGATTCTTCCTAACTCTAAAAGAGTTTCTCCATATACATCCCTCATTGCAAGCTTATCCAATAGAACCACCCCCTAGCTCAACACTCGCTAGCTCCCATTCCTTTTGGGAAGGTGCTTTACCATGAAAATCTACTACGTTCTCCATAAATGAGACCCCTTTACCTTTTATAGTGTGAGCTATTATCATAGTAGGCAAATCTTTACTCTCTTTAGCTCTTTCTATAGCAGATATTATCTGAGAAAAGTTGTGACCATCTATCTCCAATACATTCCAACCGAAAGCTCTCCATTTATCAGCCAACGGGTCAATCGGCATAATACTTTCTGTTTCTCCATCTATCTGCAAGCCATTCCTATCAGTGATGCCTATAAGATTGTTAAGTTTAAACTTTCTAGCTGACATAGCTGCTTCCCAAATTTGTCCTTCTTGGCTTTCTCCATCCCCAATTAGAACAAATGTATAGTAATCCTTCTTGTCTATCTTTCCTGCAAGAGCAACACCAACAGCAAATGAGAGCCCTTGACCTAAAGAGCCAGAAGAAAATTCCGCCCAAGGGAGCTTCTTTATATCAGGGTGTCCTTGAAGTCTACTACCAGGTTTTCTAAGAGTATCAAGCTCTTCTCTACTGATTATCCCAAGTTCATAGAATATTGCATACAGTGCTGGACAGGCATGTCCTTTAGATAGAATAAATCTATCTCTATCTTCCCATAAAGGGTCTTCTATTTTATAACGCATAACGTTAAAATATAGAGCAACCATAATATCAACAGCACTCAAAGACCCTCCAGGATGCCCTGAACCTGCCTTAGTTATCATATATAATGTATTATACCTTACCCTTCTAGCAATCTCCGCTAACCTTCCTAAATCGTATATCATCCTCTCCTCCCTAATATCTCCTTAAGGTTATCTAAGTCATAAGTATTTATCACGTCTTTAGGTTCTAGCCATCCTCTTCTAGCTGTAATAACTCCATATAGAGAGTTATCAAGATGTAATGGACTATGGGCATCTGTATTAATAGCAAACCTTACACCAAATCTTTTTCCTTCTCTTATAAGAACCTCGTTAAGGTCTAATCTTTCAGGAGAGGAGTTTATCTCCATAATAACCCCTCTTTCCCCTGCAATTCTTAGTATCTTCTCCATATCTACCTTGTATGGGTCTCTCTCAAGAAGGATTCTTCCAGTAGGATGAGCAAGTATATTTACATAGGGATTAGATATAGCCCTCATTATTCTCTCTGTCATCTCTTTTTCTTCCATTCTAAAATTAGTATGGATAGAAGCTATAACAATATCTAACTCTTTCAAGACATCCTCAGGCGTATCTAAACTACCATCAGGTAGTATATCTACCTCAATACCTTTAAGTATAGTAAAACCATCTAATCTGTTCTCTATCATTTTCAATTCTTCATGCTGTTCTCTTATCTCTTCTGGACTTAAACCTCCAGCTACCTTTAAAGATCCAGAATGATCAGTTATAGCCATATATCTATATCCACGCTTTATACAAGAAAAAGCCATATCTAGAATATTTGCAGTTCCATCACTCCAAAGTGAATGGATATGAAGGTCTCCTTTCAAATCAGTAGGAGAAATTAAGTTTGGTAATCTATGCTCTTTTGCTAATTCAATCTCTCCTAAACCTTCCCTAATCTCTGGAGGTACATACTGAAAGCCAAGGACATTATAAATCTCTTCTTCCGAGTTAAATTTCTTCTTGTTTTCTAAAAGCTCTAGGAGTCTACTTGTATGAGATTTGCTACCAGTATAGAGGAACATATCATAGAAAAATGTCTCCGGGGTGGTAAGCTTTATATCTATCCTATAACCTTCTATTTTAGTTTCTAAAAGAGAATCAACTTTGTCTTTATCTTCTGTTAATAATAATATATCAACATCATTGTTTATCTCTCTACCTCTTCTTAACCCTCCAACTAGCACTACATCTTTTACATAGGGATTTGTTTTAAGGGTGTCTTTCACCGCTAGGTAAACTGCAAATCCCTGATCTAATCTTAGCATTCTCTTCTTCTCTAGAGCTCTCTCTATTCCAGAATAAACTTTCTCTAATGTCTTACCCCTAAGTTCATTAAAATCTCTTAGTCTATCAGTTATAACTAATTCATATAGCTCTTCTAGTGAAGAAGCACCTGTTGCCTTATAGATACTGAACGCAGTCTTCGGTCCTATACCTTGTATCTGCTGAAACTCCCTTACACCCTCTGGTATCTCACGTATAAGCTCTTCGTATAGAGATGCGGTTCCACTTTTTAGTATCTCTTCTACCATATCTCCAATTACCTTACCTATGCCAGGTAAAGAGATGACATCTTCCTTACTCTCTATTCTCTTGGGTAATCCAGAAATAGTCCTAGATGCCTTCCTAAATGCCATAACGCGATAGATATTCTCTCCCTTCATCTCTAAAAAGTCTGCTATTGCTGATAGTATTTCTGCTATCCTTTCGTTTATATCACCAAGTTCCATAGGAAAGGATCCTCTCTACCATCTTTCTTATCCAGGATTCTGCCATTCCAAGTATTATAGTACTAGACAACAATGACTTTGTGAGCTCAAATCTAGAGAGAATAATTCCCAGAAATCCACATATACCAAATCCCCATACTATTCCTAAGACACAACCACCAAGTCCATCTAAAAGTCTTCCCATACCCTTTTTAGGTCTTCTTATTAGAAAACCTATGACATTTATCAAGCTAAGAGATATAAAGAATATAATTATAAAGATAATAAGTCCAGCAATATCTTTAGATATATTAAATCTATCTACAACATCTTTGACAAATATCTTAGTACCTAGATTTCCAAGATAAATAGCAACTATAATTCCTAAAAGAAAAAAAAGAGAGCGTATAAACCCTCTCCTTAATCCCCAAAAAAAGCCTAAAAGGATAAGGATTATACTTATTATATCTAGGCTTATCTTGCTACCATTCACGTAATCTACCATTCACATCTATTAATCTACTCTTTAAAATCTCTACCCTATCTTCTATTTCCTCTTGCGTCAATGTCCTATCTTCAGCCCTTAACTCTAAAGAGAAACCTAAATTTATTGTACCCTCAGGTATATTTGGTCCCTTATAGAGGTCAAAAATCTCATACTTTTCCAGTATACCCTCAAAAACATCTTTAAGCATCTCTATCACCTTTATTGAAGGCGTGTCTTCCGGAACCACTATAGCCAAGTCCCTCTTCAGTTTAGGGAGTCTATTAGGTTCTCTTATCAAGCCAGTTTTAAAGAATTCAGTAGAGAAACTTTCAATATCTATCTCCGCTATGTATATCCTAGGGAGTTTTAAATCCTTAGCAAGGTCTGGATGAATCTCACCTATAAAACCAACAATCTCTCCATTATAGATTATGTTAGCAGACCTTCCAGGATGGAGTACAGAATAATAAGCAGGAATAAAGGATAATTCACCCTTAAATAACCTGTCTAAGATCCCTTTAAGAAGGAAGAAATCTGCATTTACTTCTCTATCCCAGGAATAGATAAATCTACCCGATTGGACTATACCTAAATGCTCTTTTTCTACATAATTCTCTTCATTTTTGAAGAAGACTTTGCCGGTCTCAAAAAGACTAAAATCATTATAACCCCATCTTACATTGTTTATTGCCAGAGTAAGAAGAGATTGAGAAAGCAATGACCTTAAAACAGACTCTTCTTCCCTAAGAGGATTTATAACCCTTACAGTCTCTATTGGTCTCTGATAAAATTCTTTAAAGTAATTTTCGAACTGAACAGGTATAAAACTAGAAGTAATAACTTCGCTAAATCCGAGTGAATTCATCTTTTTTCTTACTATCTTTCTCTTTTCCCATGCGGGTGGTGGAGAAACTACACCTATTATTCTTTCATGGAGAGTTGAAGGAATCTTATCATAACCAGCTATTCTTACAAGCTCTTCATATAAATCTTCCTCTAAAGATATATCTCTTCTGCAAGAGATAGGAGTAATATACCAAACATCAGTATTCTTTTCAACCTTAAATCCAAGTCTAGTAAATATAGATTCCATTTCTCTAGGACTCAAACTAAGACCCATTCTCTTATTAAACCTATCTGGTCTAAACATTATTTTATTTGGTTCATATTCTATGGGATAAAATTCATTCAACTTACCAACTTCTCCCCCACAAAGCTTCAGTATCATCTCAGTAGCTATATCAGAGGCAAACTTTGTTATACCTATGTCGACACCCTTTTCAAATCTTATAGAAGCCTCTGTTCTAAGTCCAAGGGATTTTGAGGTTCCTCTAACAGATATATGGTCAAAACAAGCAGACTCAAGAGCTATATTTTTTGTAAAAAAGGAAACTTCCGACTCCTCACCACCCATAACTCCAGCTATTGCTATCGCGTGTTTTTCGTCAGCAATAACTAGGTTATCAACAGTAAGTTTACGAGTTTCACCGTCTAGGGTTACTATCTCTTCATCGTTATAAGCCCTTCTGACTATGACCTTACCTGATATCTTATCTGCATCAAAAGCATGGAGAGGTTGCCCTAACATCCACATCACATAGTTAGTTATATCTACAACATTATTTATACTCCTTATACCAACTAATTCTAGTCTATTCTTAAGCCAATCCGGTGAAGGGCCAACTTTCACACCTTTAATGAACCTCAGAGTATATCTGGGACATAACTCCGGTGAAAGGACCTCTATATCTATTCCTTCTCCTATCTCTTTAAATGTAGGACTCAAAGGCAATTCTAATGGGGCTTCGAATAAAGCAGAGACTTCTCTAGCTATCCCTAGAATACTATGGCAATCCCCTCTATTTGCAGGGATACTTACATCTATGAGATAATCATCCCCTATCTTTTCTAACTCTTCTACTTCTAGCCCAGCCATAGTTAATTTTCTGGCTATCTCTTCGCAAGGTACATCAATATTGACAAACTCTTTAAGCCAAGAATATAGTACTTTCATAATTTGCCTCCTCAGAACTGAGCTAAGAATTCGGGATGATTCTCTAAGAAATACCTTATATCGTTTACGCCATATGTCAACATTGCAAGCCTATCCCAGCCCATACCAAAGGCAAAACCAGAATATTCTTCAGGATCTATACCACCAATCTCTAAGACCTTTGGGTGAACCATACCACAACCTAAAATCTCGATCCATCCCGAATAGGAACATACACTACAACCTTTACCTTTACAGAATATACAGCTTATTGCAAACTCCCCACTTGGCTCTGTAAATGGGAAATAATCAGCTCTAAATCTAGTAGAGACATCCTCTCCAAAAAGTGCATGAGCAAAGGTATCTAAAGTGCCTTTCAGGTCCGCGAACGTTATGTCCTTATCAACAGCCATTCCTTCAATCTGGTGGAAGACAGGAGAATGTCTTGCGGTGGGTTGGTCACGTCTGTAGACCCTCCCTGGAGCAATAATCTTAAATGGAGGTTTAGTCTTTTCCATAACTCTTATCTGGACAGGAGAGGTCTGAGTTCTAAGAAGTAACTTATCCGTTATATAAAAAGAATCTTGAGAATCCCTTGCCGGATGATACCAGGGTATATTAAGTGCTTCAAAATTGTAATAGTCACTCTCTATTTCGAAACCTTCTACAACAGTAAAACCAAGACTTCTAAATATCTCTTCCACCCTTTCTATAATCATCGTAAGAGGATGTAGCCTACCTATGGAAAGGCTTACACCTGGTAAAGTAACATCTAACTTTTCTTTTTCTAATCTCTTAGCCTTCTCCCTTTCTTCTAAAAGAGACCTCTTAGCTTCTATTTCATTAGAAAGCTCAACCTTCAGCTGGTTTATAAGCTTACCTGTCTCTGGCCTTTTATCAGAAGGAATATCTCTTAGCTCCTTTAAAAGTTGATTTATCAGTCCCTTTCTTCCTAGATACTTAATTTCTACTTCCCTTAATTCTTCTAAACTCTCTACACTAGAAACCTCTTTTAAAGCCTCTAGCCTTAATAAATCTAGATCTAATTCCATAGGTGACATGCCACCAGATGCTCCTTTCCTAAATCCTTAAGCTCAGGTTCTATCTCCCTACATATATTCATAACCTTAGGGCACCGAGTATTAAATCTACAACCCTTGGGGGGATTGCTAGGGCTAGGAAGATCCCCCTGTAAAACTATCCTCTGCTTCTTTACATCTGGATCAGGTATGGGTATCGCGGACATAAGGGCTAATGTGTAAGGGTGTTTAGGATTATTAAATAACTCTTCAGTACTAGCATATTCTACTATCTTTGCTAGATACATAACCGCTATCTTATCACTCATATGCTTAACAACGCTAAGGTCATGGGCTATAAAGAGATAGGTTAAACCGAACTGTCTTTGTAAATCCTTAAGAAGGTTTATAATCTGGGACTGAATAGACAC
>JAOACC010000090.1 GCA_026418035.1 bacterium | reverse complement strand
AGATGTGTATAAGAGACAGGATCTGACCACCATAAACCGGGCTCTTCGCTTACCATAAGTCCTAATCTATCTGCTATTTCTATGACTTGCTTTGGATGGGGGTAATGAACTAGTCGTACGTAATTTGCTCCCATATTCTTTATCATTTGCATATCATTCTCTATTTGCTCTAAGCTAAGAGTATATCCTTGTTCTCCCCACATATGATGTCTACAAACGCCTTTAAGTATAACCTTTTGTCCATTTAAATAAAATTTAGTCTCTTTTTTTACAAACTCTCTAAAGCCTATCTTTTGACTAACCTTATCTAACACATCTGTATTCTCCTTTAATTCTATTTCTAAGTTATATAAATGAGGAGAATCAAGTGACCAAAGCAATGGATTTAGAACATCAAAATCTAATTCGATACATTTTTCTTCTAAGTTAATATTTACATTCTCCGCAACCCTAGCGTACTCAACATTATTGTAAGTTAAAGTAACATTTAGTATCCCTTTAAATATTCCGTCCTTAAGCTTCTTAACCCATACCTTTAGATGGCATCTAACCTTGCTATAGTTATTCGTAAACTCAGTAAGAATTTGATAGTCACTTATAAAGACATTATTACGGATATCGAGATAAACATCCCATATAATACCTCCATAATTTTCCCATCCATCTGAGGGTCCATAAGAAGCATTAATATCTTTAATATTTACTTTTACCTTATTCTCTCCCTGAACTAAGTATTCTGTAATATCAAAATCATATCTGGAATAAGGTACCATGTTCCCTATATAGTTCTCATTTATATAGATAGCCCCTTCATAAGCTATCCCTTCGAATCTCAAAATGACTCTTTTATTCTGTAGTAAATTAAACTGAAATGTCTTTTCAAAGATAGCTTCTCCTACACATAAATAGGAAGAAGGAACTTTTATTTTCTTCTTTTCACCTCCCGATATATACCAATCCCATAAACCATTAAGAGAAATTTGCTCTCTTATCACTTCGCGATTCATCTCCTTCTCTTCAAAGAAATTTAAAAAGAGGGCTAGGAGTTGTTTTAATGCAAAAATTCCACATCAAACTCCTAGCCCATCTGGTTACTTACTATTTCTGTTCAAAGAAGAATTGCTCAGGGTTATAATGCATTCCATAATAGAAATCCCAAGCATAATATCCTTTCTCAGGAATATTCCTTATATTTTCTTTTGCAAGGATTACTTTAGGAGTTAATCCCACTGTTCCAATAGTCCATAGATTCTTAGCGTGGGACCTTAACAACTCCTTACCTAAACTAATTCTTTGGGCTTCATTTGTAGTAGTCAGCATCTTCTCCAACAATTCAAAGAGTTTCTTTATTTCTCTCGGGGGTTCTTCGCCTGACTTACCGCCACTTCTATACCACCATGCCCACTGAGGAGCCCAAGTTGTTTCCCAAGCAACGTTATATGGAACAAACCACATGGGCTGGAATGGGAATAAAGCATCAGTACATTTGTCTCCAGTCCATAAGCCTATCTGAATCTGATTACCTGGTGCTCTTGAAGACTGAAGTTCTGGAGTAATCTCTTTTACTGCCACTTTTATACCTAGCTGTTCCCACCAACGCTGAGCAAGTTCAGCAATAGGTCCTCTAAATGGGGTATCTGTAGGAGTATATTCTATAGTAACTTCTAACCTCTTTCCATCTGGTCTTAATCTATATCCATCTGGTCCACGCTTTAAACCCATTTCATCTAGTAAACGATTAGCTTCCTGAGGATTATACTCTGCGTAAGCTTTAGCAAATTCTTCTTCATAATATCTAGATTGAGGAATAACAGTCATTTGCCGTGGTTGTCCTAAGCCAAAGTAGAAAAGTTGGTTAATTTCATCACGATTTAAAGCTAGGGAGAGAGCTATTCTAAATCTTTTATCTTGAAAGATTTTTCTAAGAACCGGATCGGAGTAAGTCTGATTTACCATAAATAGAACTTCGCTACCCCAAGCTGTCTGCCATAAGAGGACTCTCATCTTATTCTTAGGAGCATTTTCCTTATAAGCAGGATAAGTATCTACTCTAGTATAAGTTCCAGCTAAATCAACCTCTCCAGAAAGCGCCTTCATGTTAGCTACTTCAGCGTTAGAAACCTCAGTTATATTGACCTTATCTACATATGGTAATTGGTTTCCGACAGTATCTACCTTCCAAAAGTAGGGATTTCTTGTATAAACAGCATTATCAAGACCCCTTCTCTCGATTACAAACGATCTTAAAGTAGGTATGCCAGGCTTTCCAATAAGTATACTCTGCATATAATCAGCTTCAGCTAAGAATAACTGATACCATGTGTTAAATCCTGCCTGTTTTGCAGTAGCTTCAACCTTTTCTTTTGGAGTATACTTTATATGAAATTGTTTAAAATAGTGTTTTGGTAAGTAGAAATATCTTTCCGAAGCATCATATCTAGTTAGACATAAGGGTGCAAGAGGATAAGGAACACTAAACTTCAATCTAATGGTGTAATCATCAATCTTTTCTACTATCATCGGTTTTCCACCGGGATACCAAGCAGTCGGTTTTGTAGGAGTAAGTTCATCGTTCAAAACTACATCTTCCCACCAAAATAGGATGTCATCCGCAGTGAATGGTTCTCCGTCAGACCATCTCATCCCTTTTCTAAGGTAAAGTACTAATTCTTTACAATCTTTTGATAATTTCCATGCCCTGGCTATATTTGGTACTATAGTCTTACCATCCCTAGCCAATCTTAGTATAGGCTCTATTCCTATAGCTAAACTGTAACCGTCTCCTAATCTTTTTAACCTCTCAGTTATCAATCTAATTGTTCCTCCATATTGTCCTACTTTTTCTATTGGAACAACAACTAGTGGTTCTTCAGGAAGTCTCTTTTCAACCGGGGGTAATTTCCCCTGTTTTACTAAATCAGCTAGAATTGGAGCTTCATTGAATTTAGCTATCCTCTGCTTAGCAATCCTTTCATAGTCCTTTAAATTATACTGACTTAACAATTGTTTTTCTTGGGCAGAAACAAAAGAAATGCTTGATAAAGACAAAACTATCACTATAAAAACTAAATATCTAAAAACTCTCATATTAAGTATCCCTCCTCTTCTAAATTTTATCCCCCTGTTTCTCCTCATCTATTTAAAATCAGATTCGTTTTTGACTCTCTACTATATTATTAGCTCTTCTCTAACCTCCTTTCCCCGGTAAGGGTAATTCCACTTCTAATAAATACTCTGCTACTACTTCATCGGTAACTAAGTGAGTAATATATCTGGTACGTAATGCCCCAAGTATTGCCTCTTTCTTTCCTTTCCATCCACTTAATGCTACAACATCTCTTATTTCCTTAAATTTTTCTATCGGAATAGAAATAATATGATCTCTTATAGAGATTGGAGAGATATTCCCATTAATATCAAAAAAGTTCTGTACTATATCTCCTACACTTTTATATAAGGTCAATTCTTCTCTTAAGATATCAACAGCTTCTTTTGAAAATGCTAGTATAGGAGATCGATCCTCCCATAGACCTGTAAGGTTTCCAATTCCTATAATCGCTACTGTTAATTTATCCCATAAATCAAGTACTTCTTTGATCTTAGGTTCTTTGAATAATGCTAATTTAGTCTCTTCATTTTCCACAAATATTGGAATATCTAAAGAATACCACTTTGCTTTAAGTTTTAAAGCCATCTCTCTACAAATTTCATTCACTTGATACACTGGTTTTATTTGTCCTGTTCCCCCTCCTAAAGGGACTAATATGGTGTCTTTATAATCTTCTTCTAAATGTTTGACACATTCAGAGACAGTCGCACCCCATCCTACCCCTACTACATCTTTATCCTTAATAATGTCAATTAATAGTCTAGCCCCCCATCGTCCTATTTCTTGAGTAATAAGAGCTCTTGGAAGTGGTCTAGTGGGGACTACTATTGCTTTCTTTAACCCAAATTTTTCTTCTAATTCTTCTTCTAACTCACTACAGGTAGAAGTGATATCATTAATCTTTATTGTTACTATCCCTATGTCTCTAGCTTCTTGCAGAAGTCTAAGAACTTTAAATCTGGATATACCAAAAATCTCCCCTATCTCTTCTTGAGTCTTTCCTTCCTCATAATATAATCGAGCAATCTTAGTTATTAAAGTAATTTCATCTTTATTATAGGCCATCTTCCTCTCCCTGCACTTTTGTTTTGCACAATTATTATAGCTTATAAATAGAAAATGTCAATAGGATGTCTTTAAGGTATTGATGGGTCTATTAAAAAATATTAAAGAGCATTAAAGTTTTCAGGTAGTATTTTACTACAAATGGTAGATTTTGAAATTCATCAACCATATATGCAAGTCATCCAACTCAAAGCATTCAAGCTGCTACATTAGTGATAAGTATAATACCTATATTAGCCTTATATCCATTTGTCCAGAGATACTTTATTAAGGGTATAATGATTGGAGCTATTAAAGGA
>JAOACC010000076.1 GCA_026418035.1 bacterium | reverse complement strand
AGATGTGTATAAGAGACAGAGTCTATACTGCTCAGAGCTTAAACCCTTGATAGCTTCTAATTCATCTTCATTAAATAGTCTTAAAATTCCACTTATCTTAGCAGCCAGGAAGGACTTAGCGGTATCTTCAGCAACTTCTGCCTTATAACAAGCCTCTCTAAGATTTGCACCAACAGTAACTACACCATGATTTCTTAAGAAGATTACATCTGCATTCTTTACCTTCTCTTCCACCGCTCTTGCTAGTTCATCTGTAGTAGGAAGTATGTAGTCAAGTATCGCTGGATTACCTAACAAAGCAACAGCATCAGGAGTAAATGGCAGTACCATCTCTCCTGCACTAATAATTCCTACTAGAAGTGGCGGATGTACATGAACTATGGCCCTTATATCGGGCCTAACTCTATAGCATCTAAGATGCATTAAGACTTCAGATGATGGTTTTAGAGGAAAATCATCTAAGATCTTACCTGTGCTTATCTCAACAGGGACATAGTCTTCCTCTGTAGCATCAGATATAGAATATCCACTGGGAGATATAAACATAGTATCTCCTACTCTAGCACTGATATTACCACCAGCTGCTACCACTAGACCTTTTTCTACTAGTCTCTTACCCCATTTTACTAACTGAGCTCTTATATCAACAATATCGTTCATCCTACTTTTCTCCTTTCTTAAGGCTTTATAAGAACTTTCAAAGCCTCTCCAGATCTTACAAGCTCAATTCCTCTTAGCAAGTCTTCTAACGGTAAGGTATGAGTAATAAGTTTTTCCAGATTTACCCTTCCGCTAGCAAGCAATTTGGCAGCCTCATAATAGTCATAATGAGTAGATGCATAGGCGCCAAAGATAGATACCTCATTATAATGCACAATATTACTATTCAATGTGATGTTAGCCTTATCGCCAGGTAAGCCACCAAAGAAACTTATTCTTCCCCCTTTAGCAACCATCTGTAAAGCTTGTTCTTGGGCTTGACCAGAAGGAGCAGCTATTATGATAACATCTGCACCAAGACCATCTGTTTCCCTCTTCACTATCTCTACAAGATCCTCTTTGGAGGAGTCTACAAGGATATCTGCACCAAATGGCTCTGCCATTTTGAGTCTTTTTTCTTGTATATCCGCCAAAATAATCTTATTTGCACCCTTAGCCTTAGAAACCGCTGTGTGCATACATCCTATAGGACCTGAACCTATTACTACAACAGTATCAGTAAATCCTATATTCAGATATCTCTGCCCATTTAATACACAAGAGAGAGGCTCTATCAAAGCGGATACGTTTAAATCGGCGTTAGATGGCAATTTCAGAGTATTTCCTTGTTTAACAGCCTCCTGTGGCACTATCATATACTCTGCAAATCCACCAGGAAAGTTATAACCTATTGCTCTAAAGCTACTACAGAGATTGACTTTTCCAGCTACACAATATTTGCAGTGACCACAGCCCACGGGTGTTACTAAAGTCACCTTTTCCCCAATATTATAACCTTCTACACCCTTCCCTATCTCTGCTATAGTTCCGGTAATCTCATGTCCTATTACCTGAGGAGGTTTCACATTATGATGTCCAGAATAGTAGATTCTTACATCGGTTCCACAGATAGCACAAGCCTCAACCTTTATAAGTATCTCTCCATCTTTTGGAATTGGGGTTTGAATCTCTTCAAATCTCATATCCTGTGGTCCATAAAATACCTGTGCCTTCATAAAAGTTCACCTTCCTTTATTATCGATATAACTCTCTATCCTCTTTATCGTCTTAAAGGACTTCTTTACAAACCAGGGCCATTCTCTATGAACCCTATACCATTCTCTTAACCAGTCTATAGTTTTTTTATCACCAACACTCCCAGAACCAAAAGGTATCCCAATATTTTCTAGTTCTACATATCTTTCATATTTTGCTATGATAGAAGCTATTCTAGTTTCTAGATACTTATCTTCTGATTTATCCACCACCACTATTTCTGCCCCTTGTTTTTTCAGTTTAGTTAAATACTCGGCTAGTATACTTCCAACACCATAGTCATCTATAACTATTCTAAATCTGCTGATATCAAGACCTTCTATCAAGTCTTCTAACAATTTTTTATACCTTTGGTCTAAGAGCTTATTTACATTTTCCTTACCATTAATCTCTCTAGGCGAAATTTTTTCTATCAAAAAACAGAAACCTCTATCTTTAGACTCTTCTAGTTTTCTGTATATTTCCTCCCAATATTCCATACGATGATTATGTTTAGTATCCACATTATCGACTATAATATCCAAATCATCAAAAAGTTCTCTTGAAAATCTTACTCCTGCTAAAATGATGCTTCCTATAACTTCTCCTTTACCAACCTCGTCAAATCCAATCAAAAAATCCTTTGATGGTACTATATACCTTACTCCCACATAGCTATTTATCAAATCTCTTAGTTCTCTAAAATTCTTTTCTTTATAATCTGGATAGGAAATATAAAGAGTCCCATTCTTATAGAATATGCAGGTAAAATCATCTAATTTCATTCTCAAAAGCTCTACAGGAGACCTATTTTCTTTTCTAATCCATCCATTATTTAACAACAATTCTTCTATCTTCTTTCCCAGATCGCCCTTTACATTTCTCCAACTATAACTCCTAAGCTTATTCATCTTAATAATTATACCATAGAGATACTTAAAAGCTTAATCAAAAAGAGGTAATAGCTGAGTGTTAGATAGAATTCGTCCCATAAACTTCCCCCAAACCTCTGCAGGGAACATACCACCAGTTACCCCCTTCATAGGGCTATTATCATCATTTCCCATCCAGACACAAGCGGTATATTGTCTTGTAAAACCAACAAACCAAGCATCACGATAATCACTTGTAGTACCAGTCTTTCCTGCACAAGGATGACCGCAGTTAGCCCTCTTTCCAGTTCCGTATTTTATAACATTCTCTAACATCTCTGTAATAGTTTTGGTAACATCCTCATCAAGGATTCTACTATTCTTTATCTCAGAGTTGTAAAGAATCCTACCATCTTTATCCTTAATAACCTTTATTGCTATCGGTTTTATTAAGACCCCTCTATTTGCCCATACAGAAAAAGCTTGAACTAATTGGAGAGGAGTTACACCTTTAGTAATACCACCTAAGGCTATAGCTAGATTCCTATCCAGAGTATAATCTAGAGGTAATCCCATTTTTATAGTAAGTTCCAATACCTTATCTACTCCAACCTCATAAAGAAGCTTCACTGCTGGGATATTGACAGAGTAAGCCAGTGCATCCTTCAGAGTGATAGTTCCTCTAAATCTTTTATCATAATTCTGAGGTTTCCATATCTTATTCCCCACTTTAAAACTTATCTCTTCATCAACTATAGTATCCTCAGGCTTCCATCCATCTTGAATAGCAACCGTATAGACAAATGGCTTAAAGGCAGAACCAGGTTGTCTATATGCCTGAACTACTCTATTAAATTGACTTTCTTTATAATTTCTCCCTCCAACCATTGCTCTTATGTAACCATTACTGTTCTCTATTAGTACCAAAGCTCCTTGAGAGACATTATAATCTTTAGCTCTTTTAAGTCCATCAGACAAAACCTCTTCTGCAATCTTTTGTACATCTAGGTCTAATGTAGTATATATATTCAGTCCACTTTTCTCTATATCTCTAAAACCAAGATCATTCTTCAATATATTTAAGACATAATCGATAAAATAAGGCGCCTTCCAAAATCCATCTTTTCCAGAAGAAAATTTTAATTCTGTATTTAAAGCAGATTTATAATCCTTCTCGTCTATAAATCCAAGTTCTAACATCTTCTTTAACACTAATCTTTGCCTCGCTATTGCCAAATTTTTATTCTTAAACGGAGAATAGTTCTCAGGAGACCTAATAATACCAGCCAAGAGAGCACTCTCTGCAAGGTTAAGATTTTTAGCAGACTTGTCAAAATAGGTTCTAGCAGCAGACTCTATACCATAACAACCCTCACCAAAATATATGATATTTAAGTATAAATGAAGTATCTCCTCTTTTGATAGGGTGGTTTCTATTCGTAAAGCTAAGAGCATCTCCATTATCTTACGTGATGGTGTCCTCTCCAAAGTAAGAAAGACATTTCTAGCCAATTGCTGGGTAATAGTACTTCCACCTTCTCTAATCTCTCCACTTTTAATAGCTCTATATAATGCTCTAGCTATTCCTCTTAAATCTACACCTGCATGTGAATAGAACCTTTCATCTTCTATAGCGACTACAGCATCCTTCAGGTGCTGAGGAATATCTTTTATAGGGATAATGATTCTCTTCTCTGCATATAACTCTGCCAATGGCAGGCCTTTAGCATCATATATAGTTGTCTTAGTAGGAGGATTATACTGTAAAAGTAAAGAGGGATCAGGTAATTTAGGTATATACTCAAGTAAAACTACTAAAGTAAAAATAGACCCCGCAATGATAAAAATTAATATAAAAACTATTAAAGATAGGATTATTGTTTTCAGTACCTTCATCTTACTGCCACTTAACTTTTAATGTCCTAGAAGCCTTAGCTTCATCTATCCTTTTTATAATATGTTCTTTAGGAGCCTCTCTCACAATGTCTGGATTAGTATCAGCTTCTTCAACAACCTCTTTCAAGGCTTTAACAAATCTATCTAAGCTATCTAAAGATTCTGTCTCAGTAGGCTCTATCATAAAAGCTTCCTCAACTATGAGAGGAAAATATACAGTTGGTGGATGGAAACCTTTATCTATAAGCCTCTTAGCAATATCCAAGGCTCTAATACCTTTAGCTCTAAAAGATTTTAAAGATGCCACAAATTCATGTTTACATAATCTCTTGTATGGAATTTCTAAGAATTCTTCTATCCTCTTCTGCAGATAATTAGCATTCAAGGTTGATATCTCTGCTATTGATTTTAATCCTCTTTTACCCAGTAATCTTATGTAGCAGTAAGCCTTAATTAATACAGCAAAGTTGCCATAGAAACATTTTACCTTACCTATGGATTTTGGGAAATTATAATCCCAAAAATAAGATCCATCTTTATAAGTCACTCTAGGTATTGGCAAAAATGGAACTAGATAGTCTTTTACCCCTACAGGACCAGAACCCGGTCCCCCTCCTCCATGAGGAGCTGAGAAAGTTTTATGAAGATTTAAGTGGACAATATCAAATCCCATATCACCAGGTCTTGTAACTCCAACTATACCATTAAGATTAGCACCATCATAGTATAGTAAGCCTCCAACACTATGAACAAGATGTGCAATCTCCGCTATGTCCTCTTCGAATAAACCCAAGGTATTTGGATTTGTAAGCATAACGAGAGCAGTCTTACCATTCAAAAATTGCTTAATAGCAGAAGGAGAAACAAGACCTCTTCTATCAGATTTTATTTCAACGACCTTAAAACCTGCCATAACCGCACTAGCTGGATTAGTCCCATGGGCAGAATCTGGTACTATAACTAGGTCTCTTTCCTCTCTTTTATCCTCAAAATATGCCTTAGTCATAAGAAGACCTGTCAGTTCTCCATGGGCACCTGCAGATGGCTGAAGAGTAAATCCATCCATTCCCGTTATCTCACAGAGAAATCTTTCTAACTCATAGATAATTCTTAGAGCTCCCTGGACATATTCTTCATCCATATATGGATGAATATCTATAAACTCCTCTAACTCGGCTAAAGCTTCATTTACCTTTGGATTATACTTCATAGAACAAGAGCCTAAAGGATATATATTATTGTCAATTCCATAATTTAAGCAGGATAGGTTAGTAAAATGTCTGACCACCTCCAATTCACTTAAATTAGGGAATATAGACAAAGAACTCCTCCTTAAGAGCTTCTCTGGGATCTCTAGTTTAACCTCGGGAGTATTTATATATTTAGTAACCTTAGATTTTTTCTTTTCAAAAAGAGAACCTTCTAACATATGGTTCTATCTCCTCGATAAGTCTATAAATCTCTTCTTCTCTGTTCATTTCTGTAAAAGTAACAAGTATCGTATTATCAAGTTCTGGATACCATCTAGAAGGGTCTAAGACAAGTATATTTTTCTTTCTCAATATATCCCTAACCTCTGAAGAGTTCTTATTTAGTGGGACTAAAAATTCATTAAAAGAAAAGCCAGTGAAATAACTACCTAGTTTTTTACGAGCTATATCTGCTAATTTGTAACAGGTTAATGCTATATCTTTTAGTCCTTCCTCTCCAAGTAAAGAAAGATATATGACTATCTTTATTGCACATAATGCTTCATTAGAACAAATATTAGAAGTTGCAGATGCTCTTCTTATATGTTGCTCCCTAGTTTGTAAAACAAATGCATACGCAAGCTTTCCCTCAGCATCATTCGTTAATCCAACAATTCTACCCGGCAATCTTCTTATATATTCAATCTTTGTCGATAAAAAGCCAGCAGATGGTCCTCCATATCTCATCCCTAGTCCAAAAGACTGTAAATCTCCACATACAATGTCTGCTTTATATTCACCTGGGGGTTTTATCAAAGCCAAAGAAAATGGCTCCACAATAACTGGAATAACCAATGCCTCTACATTATGTAGCATCGATTCAAAAGATTCTGGGTCTTCTATGACTCCGAAGAAGTTTGGATTCTGAAAGATTAAACCTGAAGACCTATCAGCAAACTTATTTACTACATCTATGTCTAACATACCAGAACTTTTATCAAACGGAACCTCTATAACCTCAATCCCTTTTGCTTTAGCGTAAGTCTCAATAGTAATTCTATACTCAGGATGCAAAGATCTAGCTACCAAGATTCTATCTCTCTTTGTAATGTCGCAAGCCATAAACATAGCCTCAGCAGAAGCAGTAGCGCCGTCATACATAGAATCATTAGCAACATCCATACCTAGCAAATCACATATCAATGTCTGAAATTCAAATAAGGCTTGTAGTGTTCCTTGACTTAACTCTGCCTGATATGGAGTATATGAGGTATAAAATTCTTCTCTACGAATCACTTCATTTAGAGCCTGTGGAATGAAGTGTCTGTAGCATCCACCACCTAAAAACCAGAGGAATTTACTAGCTATAAGGTTTAGACTGGCTATGTCTCTTAAATTTCTAGTAAGTTCCACCTCTGTAATTCCGTCAGGGATATCAAGTTCCCTATTAAGTTTTATACTGTTAGGAATATCTTCAAAAAGTTCATCTATAGAGTCTAGCCCTAAGACATCAAGCATATATCTTATATCTTCTTTAGTATGAGGTATGTAGTCCATAAAACTACTCTTTAGTCAATTCCTCGTAAGCCTTACTAGTAAGTAATTTTTCTATCTCTAAAGGGTTTTCAATCTTAATCTTTATAAGCCAACTATCTCCATACGGATCATTAGGAAGATTCTCAGGAGACTTTTTTGCCGACTCATTTACCTCTTCCACAATACCAGAAACGGGAGCTATAAGGTCTACTGCTGCTTTTACAGACTCTATAACACCAAAAGTCTCTCCCTGTTTTACTTTACTTCCCACCTCCGGAAGTTCTACATAAACAACATCCCCAAGCTTCTCAAAACCATACTGGGTAATACCTACAATACCATATTCTCCTTCTATTTTAAGCCACTCATGCGTATCAGTATATTTAAGTTCCTCTGGAATCATAATAAATTTCCTCCTTCTTAAAA
>JAOACC010000067.1 GCA_026418035.1 bacterium | reverse complement strand
TGGATAAACCTATCTCATCTAACATTGCATTAGCCTTCTTGGGATCATATTCAGCCCAAGCCTTTTCCCATTCAGGTGAGTAAGCAAAGACTCCCGAGATAAGAGAAGCCTGCCTAGGAATTCCTAACCCATGATAAACCAGTTGGTTTATCTCCTCTCTATTTATAGCTATAGATAATGCTTTTCTAAATTTATCATTGTTAAACAAAGTCCTAAGAACAGGGTCTTTACAAGAGTAATTGAGATAAATTACTGGATTAGCCCCTCTAGCTCCTCTCCATTTCAATACCCTATAGTTTCCCTTTTCTCTGTTCTCCATAAATAAAGTATAGTTATCTAAGGTAATATGTCTCCACTGAAAATCTATCTCTCCAGTTGCAGCCTTAAAGTTTACCATATTTATATCTGAAGCATAGATATTTACTATCCTATCTATATACGGGAGCTGATTTCCAGCGGTATCAATCTTCCAATAGTAGGGATTTCTTTCCATAATAAATCTTTGCTCAGTTGGAGAGTTGATAGCCTTCCATGCCCAGATCGTAGGATAATCCAAATTATTAACCCACCAAGCACTTGTCTTAGCTTGAAATAGTTTATACCAAACATCATAGCCAGCCTCTTTTACCTTTTTATCTAATTCTTCCTTTGGAGTATATCTTGGATGAAATTGTTTTAAATAATGTTTAGGGGCATATAGGTCTGCACTTTTATCAGCAAATTGATATAAGAAAAGTCCGTAGGATTCAGGAAAGACAAATTTTACTGTATAGTCATCTACCTTCTCTACCTTGACCGGCTTTCCATTTATAGTAAGCCAATAAGGCATCGAAGGAGTAAGTTCCTTATTCATTAATACATCTTCGTATACAAATAGGATATCGTCTGCAGTAAAAGGTTGACCATCTGACCATTTTATACCTTTCCTTAGGTAGAAAGTAAATACTTTACTGTCCTTAGATACATCCCATTTCTTAGCAATATTCGGAATTATCTTTGAACCATCAGCGTTAAATTGAATAATCTGCTCTACCATAAGTCTTCTAGGACCAAAGTTATCCGCTGGTCCTAGCCAAGCTCTGTTTAGACTTCCACCATACTGACCTATTTCCTCTACTGGAACTATTATCTTTGGCTCCTGTGGCAATCTCTTCTCTACCGGTGGTAATTTACCTTGTTTTACCAGTTCAGCTAACATTGGAGCCTCATTGAATCTTGTTATTTTCTTTCCTGTCATCTTCTGGTAATCTAGTAAAGTATTGTATTCAAACGGCGTAGGTACTTTTTGAGCAAAGACGAATGGTATTACACTTAAAATCAAACTTACACAGATAAGACTCAACAATAAAACTTTAACAAATCTCACTTTCTCTCCCTCCTAACTTGGAATAATCACTAAAGAAATAAATATTTCAGATTTCCTCATCCCTTTCCCCTTCTACTTGACTCTCT
>JAOACC010000063.1 GCA_026418035.1 bacterium | reverse complement strand
GTATATGGATGCTTAGGGTCATAAAATCGCTCATTTCCATATGCACTCTCCTCTATCTTTCCTAGATACAACACTACCCCATCATCTGCCATCTCTGCTATGACTCCCATATTATGGGTTATCATCATTATTGCCATTCCTATCTCTTGCTGTAAGCTCCTCATCAAGTCTAGTATCTGTGCCTGTATTGTAACATCTAGTGCTGTTGTCGGCTCATCTGCTATAAGTAGACTTGGGTTACAGGAGAGTGCCATTGCTATCATTGCACGCTGTCGCATACCACCTGAAAGCTCAAATGGATATGCATCTATACGCTCCTCTGGCTTAGGTATTCCTACCTTCCTAAGCATCTCTATAGCTATCTGTCTTGCCTGTTCAGGAGTTACATCCTGGTGTAGTAGTATTGCCTCTACTATCTGGTCTCCTATGGTGTATACAGGGGCTAGAGATGTCATTGGTTCTTGGAATATCATTGTTATATCTTTTCCCCTTATCTTCCTTATCTCTTCTCCTTGAGGATTCAATTTTGCTAGGTCTATTGTCTCTCCGTCTCTATGTAGTAGAATCTCTCCCTCAACTATCTCTCCTCTTGGTCCAAGTATCCTTAGGATAGACTGGGCAGTTACACTCTTGCCACAGCCTGACTCTCCTACTACCCCTAGAGTCTTACCCTTCATTATTCTAAAGTTTACTCCATCTATAGCCTTGACTGTCCCTTCATCGTAGAAGAAATATGTCTTAAGATTTTTAATCTCTAATAAAACCTGGTCATTTTTCTTTTCCATAATCTCCTCCCCTATCTTGCATATGGGTCTGCTGCATCACGCAGTCCATCCCCTAAGAAGTTGAACGCTAGAACAGTTAATATTACAAATACAGAAGGTAATAATTTCCATGGATATAAAGCCACTGCTGCTATATTCTGAGCATCTTGTAATAAGACTCCCCAACTAACTGCCGGAGGCTGCATTCCTAACCCCAAGAAACTCAGCGCAGTCTCACCAAGGATCATACCGGGTATAGAAAGTGTTATAGAGACTATTAAATGACTGGTAAATGAGGGTAATAAATGTTTAGTTATTATCCTCCATTCACTGGCGCCGGCAAGCCTAGCAGCCATAGTAAAATCTTCTTCTCTTAAGGCTAATAACTTACCTCTAACGACCCTAGCTAGACCTGTCCAACCTATAATAGATAGTATTATAGTTATAGCAAAGTATAGCCTTATAACAGGCCAATCCTTAGGTAAGGCTGCTGAAAGAGCCATCCATAAAGGGATAGTTGGAATAGAGCTGAGAAATTCTATAATTCTCTGAATAATTATATCTACAGTACCACCAAAATATCCAGAGATTCCCCCTATAATAGTTCCTAGAGAAAAACTCAGGAATACACCTACCAAACCTATGGATAATGATATACGCGCTCCATATAGAGATCTAGAGAATAAACATCTTCCCATATTATCTGCGCCAAAGAGGAATAAAGGATGTTCGTCTACAACTAACAGATGTCTATCTGTTTTAAAAATTCCCCAAAGTCTATATGGTTCTCCTTTAGCAAAAATTTTAACATAATATTTCTTTGTCTTATCTTCTTTAAATTCCCACTGAAAGGTCTTCATATTTAATTCTTTTTTAAACCCATAGATGAAAGGCCTCTGAAATTTGCCATCCTCAAAGATGTGTATCTTTGTTGGAGAGGCATTTTGATAACCTTCGAATCTTGTCGTTGGGCTGTATGGGGAGAGAAATTCACAAAAGATAGCAGATATATATAACAGGAAAAGGACTATACCTCCTATTATAGCCAGTCTGTGTCTTCTAAATTTCCACCATATTAATTGCCACTGAGATGCATAGTATATCTTTTCTTCTCTAGCTATTTCCTCTTCATAGAGACTGACATTGTTAGAATTATTCTTCTTATCGCTCATTCCTCTATCCCTCCGTATCTTATCCTAGGATCAGCCCATGCAAGCAATATATCAGATACTAACATACCAACAACTGTTAAAATACTCAAAATTAACGTTATACTTCCAGCTAGATACATGTCTTGAGACATTACAGCTCTTAAGAATATAGGCCCAACGGTTTGTATATTCAACACTATTGAAACTAAGGTCTCTCCCGATATTATCCCTGGGAACATCCAACCTATCGTGCTTATCATTGGATTAATAGCTATTCTTACAGGATATTTAAAGACGAGCTTTCTCTCTGGGAGACCTTTAGCCCTAGCAGTTATAACATATTGCTTCCTTAATTCATCCAACAAGTTACCTCTCATAGTTCTTATAAGTCCAGCAGTCCCAGACATACCAATGATTACTATCGGAAACCAGATATGTCTAAACATATCTATTAGTTTTGCAAAACCCCAAGGAGCGGTAGCATATTCTGGTGAAAAAAGTCCAGGCATGCTAAAACCAAATCTAGTAAATAGAAACCACATTAAGATAAGGGCTAAGAGAAAACCTGGCATAGAGAGCCCTATATATCCTATGAAGGTAAATGTATAGTCAAAGAGAGAGTACTGGCGTAAGGCAGAATATATTCCAATAGGTATAGCTACAATCCATACAAATATCGTAGTCAAAACGGAAATCACTACTGTCATCGGGACACGCTCTGCTAAAAGTTCATTCACTGGGCGATTCCATTGGAAAGACCTACCAAGGTTACCTTTAATAAAGTTTGTTATCCAGATAAAATACTGCATATACAATGGTTTATCCAATCCGTATAATTCCTTTAGTCTTATGACTTCATCCTCATTAAGCTGAATCCCAGAAAGTCTTAGATTATTTAAATAAACAGTAAGATAATCCCCAGGTGGAAGTTGGATAATAATAAAAGAGACTACTGAAAGAACTAATAGAAGCGGGATAGCTATTGCCACTCTATAAGCTATGTATCCTAACATATCCTTCTAATCCTCCTTAATAATCTAGTAGGCTCAATAATAAAAACTCAAAGCCGGCTACTAGAAGCTAGTAGCCGGCTAATTCATTAGTTATTATTTCTCATAGAAGAACTGTTCTGCACTAAAGTTTGCTGCAATTGCAAAGCCAGAACGAGGAATGTTACCCATCCTTGCAGATGCTATCATTGGATACTTAACCTTCTCTACTATGGTTATCTGTGGTAAATACTGCTTGTGCCAGTTAATACCCTCTCTCCATAGTCTATTGTATTCATCAGAACCAGTAACACTTTCCCATCTTCTCTTATCTAAATCCCAAGCCTTCTTAGCCCAGGCTGGTGGTTCTTCTCCTTCTTTACCATCTGTAGCATACCATCTACTCCATTCGGGAGCTCCTAGAGCACCAGATGTCCAGTTATTATTCCACCCTTGGTCATGTGTCCACATTACCATAGCCTGCATTTCATTTGCAGCCCAACGCTGACCCCTAAGTTGTGGATCTATCCTCTTTAGTGTAGCCTTGATTCCAACAGCCTTAAGATGTTCAGTTATTAATTCTCCCACAGGAAGTAAATCAGGAGCCTCTGCACCACATTCGATAAGTATCTCAAATCTCTTACCATCTGGCCTAAGTCTGAAACCTTCGGAATCCTTCTTATTCAATCCAACTTGATCCAAAAGTTTATTAGCTTCTGCTACATTATAGGCACTTGGGACTGTCTCAGGGAATGATGCATAACCATAATAGATGCTATCTATTATCTCCTTACGGTTTATAGCATGACTTATTGCTTTTCTAAATCTTACATCACCAACTATCTTACGCCAAACTGGGTCTTTATAGGTAAGATTAAGGAAGAATGCGCTAGAGTCTACGTGCATATCAAGAAGGACAACTCTAATACCAGCCTTCTCCTCAGCCTGCTTGTATAGAGGGACCTTTACAAGAGCGGTACTCTCCCTTAAGAAGTCTACATCACCAGTTAGAACTCTCATATTGACCATTTCTACATCTTGGACTTGTGTAGAAATTATCTTATCTATATATGGCAATTGATTTCCAGCAGTATCTACCTTGAAATAGTATGGATTTCTTTCATATTCGTATACACCACCAGCTACTTTTACCAGTAACCAAGGTGTAAGTCTAGGAAAACCTATACTCTTTGCTTGAGTCTGTTCCCAGTTGGTAAAGTCTTTTAGATGGAATAACTGCCACCACTCTTCCTTAAAGCCTTCTTTTTCTAAAAGTGGCTTTAGTTTCTCAAGAGGTGTATATTTAATGTGGAACTGCTTTAGATAATGAGAAGGCTTTAATAGCTCCGTATGCCCAACCCAGCTTTCAATAGTGAGATTCCTCAAGAATCCACCATAAGGCTTAGGATACGTAATCCTAAATGTATACTCATCTAGTATTTCTAGCTTCATCGGCTCTCCCTTTAAGCTATATCCAACCCTAAACCTAGCTGGAAATGTAGGGGTAAGTTTCTCGTTTAGGAGAACATCCTCATAGGTGAACCTTATATCTTCTGTAGTCACCGGATGTCCATCAGACCACTTCATTCCTTTTCTAAGTTTAAATGTAAAGATTCTATTCTCCTTAACATCAAAACTCTCAACTATGTTACCCCTAATGCCTTGGGTTCCTATTCCTGGAGCACAAAGTAGAGGTTCATTATTCATAACAAATACATCAGGAGCCCAGTCAGCAACAGAATGAGCGGTTCTTATTGTCCCACCATATTTACCTACCTTCCAGTCCGGAAGGTCTTTCCTTGGAATTAATACACCAGGTCCTACTACAAATGGATTTTCAGGGAGTCTTTGCTCTACCGGAGGGAGTTTACCCTGTTTTACTAATTCTGCCAACATTGGAGCTTCATTAAATTTCTTGGGCTGTGCAAAAGAGACAC
>JAOACC010000056.1 GCA_026418035.1 bacterium | reverse complement strand
CGTCGGCAGCGTCAGATGTGTATAAGAGACAGATATAGTTACTACCCTTGCTACACTTGGGACTACTGTTCCTAATTTTGTCATAGCTATATGGTTAATGTTAGTTTTTAGTGTTACTTTAAGATGGCTTCCTACAGGAGGATGGGGTGAGCCAAAACACCTCATCCTCCCTGTCTTATCCTATTTCTTAGCCCCAACAGCGGTTATTGCTAGATTTGTAAAGGTAAATTTCTTAGAGGAATTAAGAAAGGATTATGTAAGAACTGCAAGAGCTAAAGGTCTTCCCGAAAGAACAGTCATATTTAAGCATGTTTTTAGAAATGCCCTAGTCCCAATAATAACACTTCTTGGTCCTATGATACCCGACCTGGCTACTGGTTCTGTATTTATAGAAGTTACCTTTAGGGTTCCTGGATTGGGTAAATTCTTCTACACTAGCGCCTTTAACAGGGACTATCCTATGATTGTTGCGATGATACTTCTCATAGCGGTTCTTTGGGGAATAACCTATTTAATTACTGATATCATATATGCGCTTATAGACCCAAGGATTACATTTACTTAGGAGCGATGTATGAGAGATGTAATAAGGGTCTATAGAAAGAATAAGCTTGCGGTTTTTGGATTTTTTATAATATCTCTTATCATTTTTGTTGCCATATTTGCCGATATAATTTCTCCATACAGATATGATGAGATTGACCTACTGAGTTTTCTACAGCCTCCTTCTCTTAAACATCCGTTTGGGACTGATAGTATTGGTAGAGACCTTATGACTCGTATTATCTATGGAGCAAGAACATCCCTTATAGTAGGCTTCTCTGTCCAGATTTTGGCAGTTGCCATTGGAGTTCCTCTAGGACTTTTGGCTGGTTTTTACGGCGGTAGAGTTGACTACTGGATCTCAAGATTAGTAGAAGTAATGACAGCCTTCCCTGGATTATTATTTGCTATATTCCTTATGGTCTGGTTAGGAAATGGTTTATTAAATATAATTATTGCTCTAGGTATTACAAGTTGGGTTGGAATCTGTAGGGTAACAAGAGCAAAAACACTAGAAATAAAGAGTGAGACTTTTGTGGAAGCAGCAGAGGCGCTAGGAGCTTCTAATTCTTATATACTTTTTAAGACGATATTTCCTAATATTATACGACCTATAATAGTTATGGTAGGATTAGGGATACCTCAGGCTATATTTGGAGAAGCATCTCTAAGCTTTCTCGGTTTTGGTATAAGCGACCCAACGCCTAGTTGGGGTAAGATGATACAGGAAAGTTTAGGATATCTTCAGGGCTATTGGTATATAGGATTTTTCCCAACCATATCATTGGCGATAACTGTTTTATGTTTTAACTTTGTTGCTGATGGACTAAGAGACGCCCTAGATCCAAGGATGTATGGAAGTAAGAAGGGTTAATTTCTTATTTTAAGGTCGTTAATCCGACTCCGATTACAATTAAAAGTCCCCCCAGGGTCTTCCAGAAATCTAAGGTTTCTTTTAAGAATAAAACTCCCCATAGTGCACCAAATAGCGGTATAAGATTTAGTGTATTAACTAACTGTGTTACCGCTAGTCTCTTGAGTCCATAGTTATAGAGTAGATACCCTAAGGCAGAACAAAAGAAGGCTAGATAAAATAATCCAAATAAGCTTTCAGTTCCTTTGGGAATTCTTAGTCCAGTAAAAGATAAGAGTGGAATAAACAAGATTGTTCCATATATCAACTGAAATGTAGTCAGAACCTCATACGAGTATATATTTTCTACCTTTTTTATCTTTAAGTTATAAACCACCCAAGACAAGCCTGATAAAAGAATAAGAAAATCTCCAATTAGATTATTAATTTCAAGCTTTATACTTGTACTACCTACAATAAGAATTACACCTAATAGAGAAACCGTTACTCCAAGGATTCTGTTTGAAGTTGGTTTTTCTTTTTCGCTAAAAGTCTCCCAAAGAAGACTTAAAGCTGGAAAGGATCCTACAAGCAATGCTCCCTCTGAAGCAGAGGTAAATTTTAGTCCCCAGTTTTCAAAGATAAAATATAATGTTACTCCTAAGAGACCTGCCTCAAGCAAATGTTTTTGATATTTCCATTTTAAGGAGATTACTCTTATCTTGGGGAAAAATATAATAGAAGAGAATACTGATGCCAGAAGAAATCTTGTAAAAGCCAATTCAAAAGGGGACACTTGTCTTAGTAAAACCTTAGAGACAGAAAAAGAGATACTCCAAAATATACAAGCTACTATTACAGAAAATAAACCCCAAAATTTCTCTCTCATAATAAGAATTTTTCTACTATCTTTTCTAATTCTTCTAGACTCTTATATTCTATTGTTATTCTTCCTTTATCTGGAGACTTAGGTTGTATCTTTACCTTAGCCTCTAGATAACTTTGTAATCTTTCCTCTAGCATCCTTATTTCTGGTATTTCAGCCTTGTTTATACTTCTTTTCACTAGAGCCTCGGTATCTCTAACTGAGAGTTTTTCTTTTATGACCTTTCTAGCTAACCTTCTCTGCAATTCGCTATCTTCTAAGCCTAAGAGTGCCCTAGCATGACCATATGTTAGGTTTCCCCTCTTTATCTCATCCTGTATCTCTATTGGAAGTTGAAGAAGTCTTAAGATATTAGTTATCTCTGACCTACTTACTCCTATCTTATCTGCTAATTCTTCATGAGTTACTTTATATCTCTCTATATAGCTTTGAAATGCCCTAGCCTTCTCTATCGGATTTAAGTCTTCCCTTTGAATATTTTCTATCAGTGATATCTCATACGCTTCCTGGTCGTTAGCATCTATTACTATAACTGGAACCTTATTCATACCAATAAGCTTTGCAGACTGGTATCTCCTTTCACCTGCTATTATCTCGTACTCATTATCTTTTCTCCTTACAAGTATTGGCTGAAGGATCCCTTTCTTTTTTATAGATTCTGCCAATTCACGAATATTTTTTTCATCTATAGCTTCTCTTGGCTGATTTGGATTAATATTTATACTATTTATATCTATCTCTTGGATAGAGATATTATCTTCTGTTGGGATTAATGCAGAAAGTCCCCTACCTAGTCTTTTATTGTTCATTCTGTATCAACTCCCTTGCAAGTTCCCTATAGGCAATAGCCCCAGAAGAATCGTCTGCGTATTCAATAATAGATTGAGAAAAGCTCGGAGCTTCACTTAATCTTACATTTCTTGGGATTATAGTATTGAAGACTTTATTTCTAAAGAATCTTTTCGCCTCCTCTAATACTTGTTGAGCTAAGATTGTTCTATTATACATAGTTAAAAGAACCCCTAATATTTCTAAACTGGGATTTAGTCCCTTCTTGATTAATTCTATGGTCTTTAATAGTTGTGATATACCTTCTAAAGCATAATATTCACACTGCAGGGGTATTAGCACATATCTAGAAGCGCTAAGGGCATTTATTGTTAATAATCCAAGAGAGGGAGGACAGTCTATAAAGATATAGTCATACTCATCTACTATTGGTTCTAAGACATTTTTAAGTCTAAGTTCTCTTAAGAATGTTGATACCAATTCTATCTCTGCTCCTGCTAGATCTAGATTAGATGGAATAAGATCTATATTTTTTCTTATGGAACTACTTCCATCTCTAAGAGGATATACTATATCTTTTATGAAGACGTCATGAATCAAAGCTTCATATAAACTTGGCTTTACATTTCTTTCCTTTTTGACACCACTAGTTGTGTTACCTTGAGGATCCACGTCAACTAAAAGGACCCTCTTCCCTAACTCTGCAAGGGCAAATCCCAGATTTATAACCGTGGTGGTTTTCCCTACTCCACCCTTTTGATTGGCTACCGCTATTATCTTTCCCATAGTCCTCTATGTTTCACGTGAAACATCATCCTTCTCGTAGTCTTAAAAGATTGTATCATAAACTGATTACAAAAGGCAATTTCAGTTACAATACAGGTTGCTATCGTCATTTTTTATAGTATATTAGTATAGTAAATCTTTTGACAAAGGAGTAGAGACTATGAGAGTATTAATAGTACAACCAATACACGAATCGGGGGTTAATCTATTAAAGTCGGCGGGATTTGAGGTTGTATACGCATCTAATCCTGATCCTAAGATTGTCGCTAAGGAGATTAAAGGCATAGATGGTGTTATAGTAAGAACCGCTCCATTTACTAGCGAGATTATTGAACAGGCAGACGCTCTAAAAGTAATATCTCGGCATGGGGTAGGGGTAGATAATATCGATATAGAGAGTGCATCTAAGAAAGGAATACTTGTCTTGAATACGCCAGGTGTTAATGACATATCGGTAGCTGAACATACCATAGCCATAATCTTGGCTCTTTCAAAGAGGATAAGAGATATTGATAGTGCTGTAAGGATAGGAAAGTTTGATATAAGAGAAGAATATTCTATTATAGATATAGATGGGAAAACTTTAGGTATTATTGGTTTTGGAAGGATAGGTTCTCTAGTAGCAAAGAAGTGTAGATATGCATTCAATATGAAGATTCTTGTCTATGATCCTTATGTTGACGAGGATAGGGTGAAGGGGGTTGATGGGGAATTAGTAGATTTAGAGACTTTACTAAGGGAATCAGACTTTGTCACTATACATGCACCCCTTAGTAGTGAGACAAAGGGTCTTATAGGCGAAAAGGAACTTAGGTTGATGAAACCTTCTTCGTTTATTATAAATATGGCAAGAGGACCCATATGGGATGAAACTGCGGTTGCTAAGGCTTTATCTGAAGGATGGATAAAAGGGGCTGGGACAGATGTCTTTGTGGAAGAGCCACCTAGTAAGGATAATCCTCTTTTAAAATTTAACAATATAATACTTTCTCCCCATATGGCAGCACTTACAAGGGAGTGTGTAATGAGAATGGCTATGGGAGCTGCTCAGGGTGTGATAGATGTATTAACTGGCAAGAGTCCTAAGAGTATAGTAAACTATTCATTGCTTAAAAAATACGGCAAGTTATAGGAGGCTAATATGAAAGAGAATAGAACAAAGAGACTATTGAAGGAAGGAAAATTTGTTATTGGAACCATGGTATCAGAGATTAGGTCTCCAAATATAGCACAGATGTTGGCTACCGCAGGCTTTGATTTCTTTATCCTAGATACAGAACATGGTCCATTTTCTCTAGAGACTGTTCAAGATATGGCACTTTCTGCAAGAGGTGCTGGTATAAACTTTTTCGTTAGAGTTCCTACTAGATTTGGCCATCATAATCTTTCAAGACCCTTAGATGTAGGAGCAGAAGGTTTACTTATACCTCAGGTGGAGACTGTTGAAGAGGTAAAGAATATTGTTAGAGCTACAAGATACTTACCTCTAGGTAAGAGAGGTATGTCTCTAAGGAAGTTACCCAATAGCTATGCCAGAGGAAATTCAAAGGAGCTTGTAGCATCAGCAAACAATGAGGTCTTTATTATACTTCAGATAGAATCAAGGGTGGCTATAGATAACCTAGAAGACTTGATCAGTATAGAAGGTGTAGATGCTGTTCTTATAGGTCCTAATGACCTTTCTCAAGATTTGGGTTTTCCAGGTGAGACAAGTCATCCTATAGTTCAAGAGTATATACAAAAGCTAGCAGATAAATGTAATAAAATCAATTTCCCATGGGGAGTTCATATGGAAAGTCCGTCATCTCTTATACCCTGGATAGAAAGAGGGATGAGATTTATTATGTGCTCAACAGATACAAGTATAATAGTAGATGGAGGAAGTAGTATAGTAAAAGTACTCAAGGAGAAGATCTCTTAGACATACCTACCATATTGTTTTCCCGTTTCGTACATAGCCCCTAGATGCTCTATGGGTGTTCTAGGGGCTACATTGTTTCCGTCACAAAGGATAAATTTTCCACCCTCCATTACTCCAGACTTTAGTAGCTTCACTACTTCCTCTTCTATCTTATAGATAGGACCTTCTAAGAGAAGCATAGGATTTATGTTTCCTCTAAGAGTTACTTCAGGTCCCAAAACCTTTCTCATCCTTCCTAAGTCCGTAGGATAACCAGTATCGAAGTCCATAACATTGAGTTCTTTCTTTATCGTCTCAAAGTGATGAGATGCCCTACCACAGAGGTGTATACTATTTGGGCCTCCCTTAGAAAATGTATTAATAAGCTTTTTATGAGAAGGTAAAACAAACTCTCTATAAGTTTCTTCGGATATAAGCTCTATACTATCATCTGCAAAACCCCAAGACTCCTTTGGATACTCCAAGCCAAACTTGTCCATAATGTAAGTAATTCTTCTTATAGTTGCATCCGTTATAAAGGATATAAGTTTATAGACAAAATCTGGATCCTCATATATGTCTATACATAGCTGACTTGCCCCTCTTATCTGAGCAGACACTGTGAATGGTCCATCTGTTCCTAAAAGAGGTATATGAGGTTTGCCTATCGGGATGCCTTCGTATAATTCATTGGATATACTTAAGAAATAATCATAATATTCAAAGACCTTCTTAAGAAACAGATTATCTTTTGGTTCTGGATTTAACTCCATTAAAAGATCTTTGTTATCTTTTAAAACTGGCTTTATATCTGGTAGATTCTCATCCCAGTAGAATAATTTACATCCAAAGTATAATGCCTCGTAAGAATTCTGAAAATCTACCCAGCATCCTCCCCAATCATCTTTTGGATAACCCATCTCTCTATCCTGGGGAATATTAAACCTTACCCATTTTTTAAACTTTAGCTGTATCTTAGCCATTATCTCTGGAGACTCAAAATAATCTTTAAATGAAATTCCTTCCCTGTTTAATCCTGAGTCTAAAAGGATCATCCTAGGATTCATATTAAAGTATATAGGAACCCTTATAGGTCTACCAGAGTTATAGGCAAACCAAACTTCTTCTACTTCTCTATTATGTACTGAGAAATCCATAGTTAACTTAGCTTTATAACTCCTGAAGCCCCTTCAGTATGATTATCTGCCCTAAATGGTAGCAGTCATGAGCAAGAACCCCAAATAACATCTCACCCCAGGTAGATTCTTCTTCTGGGACTTTTGCATCTAAATCTATATCTTTCTCTTTCAAAAGTTTTATGACTTTTTCGTGGACATCTTTTAACTCTTTTATGGTATCTTCCCAAGTTACACTCTTTTTAGATTCTTCCTCATATGCTGGTTTTTTACCTTCAAGTAAAGAGAGTATCCATTTCTTTCCAGATATTATGTGATTTACTATCTCCGATATAGAATGAATATCTCCTTTATCTGGCTTCCAATTTGCCTGTTCACTACTTAAGCCTTTTATAGCATCTAAGAGAGAATCAGCCCATAATCCCTTATCTTCTTGAAAAGCCATCTCCATAGCCTTTACAATCCATTCTTTAGACATGAATAATCCCTCCCTTTCGCTGAGATTTCTATATAATTTTCTCACAAAAACTCTTAAAAGTAAACCTATGATAATACAATGATAGATAGTATATATAAGCTTATAGCCATAAATCCTTACAAGAATAGATTATATATCTAACTTCATTAGCCTGATAACCTATTATTTTATTAAACATCCTTTAATGTACTCTTAAAAATTCTTAATTATTCTTTAAATATTACTTAATCTAGAAGTTTTAACCTATAAATTGATGAGGTATAATTTAAGATGGGGGTAAAAATTCTTATGGAGGTGTAAGTCTATGAAGTTTTACGTGAAGAGGGTTTCTTTAGTAATTCTCCTTTTAATTTTGCTGTTCTCTTTTCAATCAATTTCTTATCCAGCAGTTCCAAGGGTCAAGTATGTTATAGTTATGATTGCCGATGGAGCAGGTTTAGCCCACTTAGGTGCGGCACATTATTTTAATAGGCTTCTATTAGACCAAGAATTCACCATTACAGAAAAACTCTTCAATCAGGGTAGACTCGGTATTGTAACCACTTATGCACTAAATTCTCTAGTTCCTGATTCTGCTGCTGCCGGAACCGCTATAGCAACTGGTAAAAAAACTAACAATAATATGGTATCTATGCTTCCAGATGGGACACCAGTAAAGACAGTTATGGAGAGAGCTATTGAGCTAGGATACAAGACTGGACTTATAGCTAAGAGTACAATTACAGATGCTACTCCTGCTGTTTTTGCTTCTCATGTCTCTCACAGAAGTCTTCAGGACCAGATAGCGGTTCAATATCTAGAAAAAGGGATCGATGTTATTCTTGGCGGAGGAAAATCCTATTGGATTCCAAAAAGTGCCTCTGGAAGTGCAAGAAAAGACGACAGAGACCTTATTCAAGAGGCAAAAAATCTTGGTTATAACATTGTTTCTAATCTGAGCGAACTGGAGAATATCAGTACAGGCAAGGTCCTTGGGCTATTCTCAAGTGGTAATATGCCTATTAGACTAGATGCAGACCCAACCGTTATACCATCCCTTAGGGCTGTCTCTTATACACATCTCCGAGCCCACGAGA
>JAOACC010000051.1 GCA_026418035.1 bacterium | reverse complement strand
ACCTTTACTAGAGGTATGACTTCCGCTGCTGTTCCTGTAAGGAATGATTCGACTGCATTGTATAGGTCATGCCTAGTAAATGGTTCCTCTCTTATCGGAATTCCCTTCGTCTTTGCTATCTCTATAACGGTATCTCTAGTTATGCCCTTTAGAGCTCCTAAATATGTCGGAGGCGTTATTAGTTCTCCCTGTTTTGTATATATAAAGATATTATCGACAGCAGCCTCTACCACATACCCTTGAGGATTTAGGAATATAGCTTCATCCGCCCCTGCCAAATATGCTTCATATTTTGCCATTGCACTATTAAGATAATTCAGAGATTTTATCTGAGGATTGCATGCATTAGGATTATTCCTCATAGTAGAGGCACAAACCGCTGAGATACCTTCTTCATACATCTTAGAAGAATATAGTGTAATCTTATCTGCTATAATGATTACTGTAGGATTCATTGCATCCCAAGGATTTATACCTAACCCCTTGACCCCTCTGGTAACAATAGGACGGATATATGCATCTTTTAGGTTATTTCTTCTTATTGTCTCTGCCAAGGTCTCTTTAAACTCATCTTTAGACATAGGGATTTTGATCAGGATACTGTGAGCAGACTCATAGAGTCTATCTATATGTTCGTCAAGTTTAAAGACTCTTCCATTATAAGCCCTTATCCCTTCAAAGACCCCATCTCCGTAGAGGAGTCCTCTATCATATACAGATACCTTGGCTGACTCTGTAGGAACAAATTCTCCATTTATATATACTATACCCATTACTATAGCCTCCTAATGTTTAGATTTCCACTAATTATACATAATAGGTAGTTTTCAAGCAAGGGAATCTTAGTTAATATAATATTATATCAGAATCTAATCTTACTTTTTTATTCCACTTAGATGAAAACCACTCTGGAGATTCCGTATGGACAGGGATAACAACATTAGGATTGATTGTCTCTATAAGCTCTTCCAACCCTTCAGGAGACATATGGCCTGAGGCATGATACATTTTGTCAAATACTAGCTTTCCTGATTCTTCTCTTATCCCTTTAGGCTCTATATTAAAGTGTTTTAGCCAGTTCAATAATCTGGTAAAATCTATATTTTGCTCCTCAGTATAAGCTTCACTGTTAGAGTGGATATAGACTGCACCATCGAGTATCTTACGGGAAAAATCCAAAAGATTTGGTAGCTCGTAGTAACCAATATTTAATATATAAGAACCAGGAGATTCTTCTATTTTAGAGGGTTTTATAAGAATATCCTCAACAGGAGGATTATTAAAAATCTCTCCTTCCAAAAATCTCTTTTCCCAACCTTCCCATCTTCCCTTCCCCTGATGGTAAACTCTGATGTGTCCTATATACTTTTTAAAATTCCAGTCAGAATTTATTACTGCTAAGGTATTCAAAAGTAGATAGTCCTTTGCAAGGACAACAAACTGTCTATCTGTCTCTTTTGCTACTTTAAGAAATGTATGAAACCTCTCCAGATGCCTAAGTGGAAAGTCTGCAATAACGAGTTTTCCCTTGTTCTTCTTTACCTCTTCGTACACATTATTAAAGAGGGTAGCTTCAGTTATTACACTGTGTGATTCTCTTGTTCTAGTACCCTCTACTATGAGGACATCAACCTTACCCTTTACATAATCAATCATTCTCTTGGTAGACTTAGCTAACTCTAGTCTGTTTTCTCCAATATCTAATAGGAGACTCTCCTCCTCAGGAAGAGGACTATCTCTCAGGTCTCCAGTATAGAGAATTTTTACTCCATTAAGATTAAAATATACGCTAGCAGAACCAATAACAGAATGATAAACAGGTAAAATCTGTGCATCTACAAATTTGGCAGAGAAAGAGTCTTCTATATTTAGCTCTTCAAAGTACTTATCTACCTCTTCCAATAGTGGGAGAGATGAGATACCGTTATTTCCAGAGTATATAATAGTCCTCTTAATTGATTCTTTATTACTTTTTGGCTTTACCAAGACATCTTCCCTTACTGGATAACTACCAGGAGTTCTTTTCTCTACAATCAATCTACTCTTTTCTTCGGAGTGAATCTCATTAATGGCTATAATCAATGCCAAGGTTTCTGCGGTGGAAAGTATCGGTATATCTTCATTCAAAAGACCTATAAAGCCCATATGATCCATATGTGCATGCGACAAAAAGGCAAAAATTATATTTTTTGACAATTTGGGTAAATCTATATTATTGGCAAGGTCAGATCTGTATATATCAATTTTTGGAAGAAGTCCTAAATTTAGAAGATCTTTAATAATTAATCCTGTTCTAGGGGTAACAAACTCTTCAAAGTATTCTCCCCAAGAAGCAAAATTCATACCGAAATCCAGTAAGACACTTACTTCTTCTCCCTCAACCAGAATCTTATTTCCTCCTACAACCCTATAGCCATCAAGTATTCTTATCCTTATCATAGATATTTTCTTTCAGAGAGACTCTCTATAAATTTTCTATATCTTTCTTCATACATAGGGACAAGATTTTTATCGGGCTCAACTTCTATATCTATCTTGACCATACGAGAAACTGCAGAATCTAAAGAATCATAGAAAGTCTTGCTAGCACCTAAGATTGCTACACCCATACCAGAGGTTGCACTTCTAGGCCTCTTTAAAACCTTATTCATAATACTAGCTCTGATTTTTAACCAGATAGAGCTCTTAGCCCCTCCGCCAACGGTATATATAGTATTACCAGACTCTACCCCGACTTTAGAAAGCATCTCATAGCATAGCCTTTCTACATAGGCTATGCCTTCTAGGTAACCAAGGTATAACTCTTCTTTAGATAAAGGGTTCCCTAAAACAAAACCTGTAGCCTTAGGATTTACAAAAGGAAATCTCTCTCCCTCTCTAACTAATGGATAGACAATAATGGAACTTGGAATAAGTTCTTCTACCTTTTTATCGAGCTCTCTGTAGTTTTCTCCAGGAAAGACCTTTTCTAATGCTTCTCCACCTACGTTACTAGAACCACCAGGGAACCATCTATTCTTTTCTGGGTGAAGATGACTATAGAATCTACCTAATGAATCCTTTACAAGAAAGGATGATACACCTTTAATTACCAGAGTGGTTCCAAGGGTAGTAGAGGATTCTCCTATCTTTACCGCTCCAGAAGCTATCTGTCCGCTTGTCCCGTCGGTAAGACCAGTAAATACAGGTATATTATAATTTATACCAAATTTTTCTAAGAGCTCTTTTTTAATGTTTCCAATGAAATCTCCAGGAATTGTAACTTTTGGAAGTTTACCAATTTCAATTTCTAATTCTTCTATCTTAGAGGGCCACTTGTAATCTACTAAGTCAAAGCCAAATTTTAATGCATTTGTATGATCTGTTATCCCAAAAGTTCCAGTAAGCTTTAGATTTATAAAGTCCGTTGGAGATAAAAAGAACCTTGTCTTTTCATAGACCTCGGGGAGATTATTCTTTACCCATAGGATTTTAGATAAGGCGTAAGAGGCATTAAACTTATAGCCGAGCTTTTCTGTTAGCTCTTTAAGATGCTCATTTAGAATTTTAGATTCTTCAGCGCCTCTGGGGTCATTATACATCAATGCTGGTATTAATGGTTCTCCCTTATCATCTACGCAGACCACTGTTCCAGAGGTAGAAGTAACAGCAAAGGATAAGATTCTATCGTCTTTTTTTAACCTAGATATAGCTAAGCCTAAACAATCTCTAGCTACCTCCCACCAGTAAGAAGGGTCTATAGAATTCTCTTTTAACGTGTCTTCTACTGAGGATATAATATCCCCTTCTTTATCTACTACAACTACCCTGACTCCTTGAGTTCCTAAGTCTAACCCAAGAAATAATTCGTTCATTTTAATCTCTCTCTCACCTCTTTTATACTTTCTTTCATGTTAGATATCCACTCCTTCTTAGGTGTAGTCTTTTTATACCTTGATGTTACAAATATCTCAGTAATCTTCCAATATGGAGCACTAATCACAGGCATTAAAGACTCCAATCTTCTTGCATACTCATAAGGAGTCTCCCACTTCTCCTTCCCAAGATCTTTTTTCGCCATAATCTTAAGCGACAATTGATAGTAATACACTATCCAACCTAAGATGGTAGAGGGTCTTTCTATTGAAATAAGCTTAGGAAGACGGATATTAGGTGTATTTATATTCTTTATAAAGCCAAACTCTTTGGATATTTCTACTATAGAATAGAATAGCCTAACAAAACCCTCTTTCAATATAGATAAGACTTTAGCAAAGAAGCCGATCCTTACAAGTAAAAGTACAAGAAAACTTATACCTATACTTAAGAGCATCCACAAAATATAGTTTGGTATATAGAATCTTTCTGGAGTGGTAGGGGTAATGATTCTAGGCCTTAGATATAAAACCCTAAACCTCCAGAATAGAGGATTAACAAGTGGTGTTCCATAATCTACAGGTTTAGGCTGAAAGAGTCTAGCTAGAAAATCTCCAAGCTTAGAAAGTGAAAGTGGAGAGTATCCCCATGGTAATATCAGACTGATAAAAAACACAGAAGATAAGATTAGTATAGGTAAAAACAAACTTTTACTAAAGCTTTTATCAGATATGATATGACCATCTAACTCCTTCTCTGTAATTCTTGCCTTTAAAATTCCGTACCAGACAAATATAAGGTATACAAGGAAATATAAAATAGTTATATACCAGAGCTGATCTGGAATCTCTTTTTTCCACTCCCATATAGTAGCCAAAATGATTATCAATAAAAAGAGGATAGATATCCAGTGAACAGCTACTCTTCTAAGGTATGGAATTCTATCTATCCTATGAGTAGGACTAGTTACCCACTCATAATATCTCTTTGAGTCTAATGGTGGAGGATACTCCTCTTTCTGCGGAAAAAGGAAAGCCCAGCTCTCTGCAGTAGAACTAGATAAAGAAAAGAAGATTAAAGAGATTAATAGATTGATTGGATAATAAAAGTCTCCCATCTGAAAGAAGTTTAATTCTAGACCTAAATCTCTTTTTACTCCAAGAATAAAGATAAATCTAGATAGAGGTAGATATGGTATAAGCCCTACTAAACTAGAACCAGACAGTTGAAAGAAGTATGCAAATATAACCGCCAAAAGAAGATTAAGAGTAGCAAAAGATGATACGTATAAAGATGGGAAAAGAATCCTAATAATACCATCTATTAACTTGAATCCTAGTATAGAAAGGGCAATAGCAAAGAATAATCCACCACATTCCTCTAAGCTATAATGCCTTGATCTTATCCTCATTAGGGACCTCATATATAAAGATCCCCTCCTCACGTCTATCTCCTCTATAATCCGTCAGAGTAAAGAGAGAGATATTTGTCCCTCTTCTATTTAAGCCTATTAATGTCCTCATAAGCTGTTCATTTTCTCTAGGGGTAATTACAAGTAAGTTTATCCACCTAGGAAACGATAAACCTTCGGAGTATATCATCGGTGGAAACTCATCCGTTCTTCTAGGAACCACTCTAGCAAGGAGTTCTAAGATTCTTATCAGATGTTCTTCTCCTCTCCTTGGAGGAATTTTCTGAACTTTAAGTTCTGTGTCTTCTATTAACATATCCCCACCATTTGTCACTAGTCCAACCTCTTGTTTCTTTCTAATAAGGAATGTTACCAAGGATGCGGTTAGAGTTATTGCTAGTTCCACCTTATAATCCCTGTCAAACGACATATAGTCTTGATATCTAAGGTTTAGGAATATAACACTTTGAGCTCCAATGGTAGGCTCGTATGTCTTTACCTGTAATGTTCCAGTCCTAGCAGATAATTTCCAGTGTATCCTCTTTATAGGGTCATTATAACTGTATTCTCTAACACCTCTAAATAGAGATGGGTCTTCAAATGCAACCTCGTCAGAACGCAATTCACCTATCGGTTGGTAAGAGTGAATTCTTCCAGATATTATCGGTACAATCTTAGGATAAACGGTAAGTCTTTCATTAGGGTCAAATGTATTTTTAAACTCTTCTCCAGAGATAAGATCTGAAGTCTGTAGAATTACTGGTCCTAATTCGTATATGCCTCTTCTGAGGCCTTTTATCTCATAGCTTAAAGATACCTTATCTTTAGAAGGAATTCTAACGAGTTCTCCAACTTTATAAGGAAAGGTAAGTTTTTCAGGAAGATATGATATGGCTTCTAGCCAGTATAGGGGAAGAAAGGTATTATTCTCTAGAGTTATGTTAAATCTAGAGACTTCCCGATGAAATATGTTCTTTGGCTCCAAAGATACATTAACTTTTAATCGATTAAAGATAAACCTTAAGAGATATTTACTCAATAAAGGAAGAATAATAGAAAGATAGAAGAGAGCATATAAAAAGCGAATCTTAAAGAATAAGGATAAGACACCAAAAAACACAATAAGAGAAAACCATCTTATCATTTAGCCCTTCCTACTGGAACCTCAATAGAAGCTAATATACTAGAGATAACACTTCTGGGCGTATAACCTCTAAGTCTACTCTCAGACTTCAAAATGACACGGTGGCTCAGAACTAAGGGGGTTAATTCTTTTATATCGTCTGGAAGAACATAATCCCTACCCCTTATATAGGCTAAAGCCTGAGATGTTCTGTAAAGAGCAAGACTGCCCCTAGGACTAGAGCCAACCGCTATGTCACTATGCTTCCTAGTTGCACTAACAATATCTAATATATATTGGATTATAGTTTCATCAACATACACTTCTTTTATTTTCTCCTGCAAAGATAATACATCATCAAGAGTAGCTACTGGTTTTAAATCTTCTATAGGATGTCTAAACCTTTGTATCCTAATAATTTCCATCTCGTCCTCATAAGAGGGATAACCAATGGAAAGTTTCATCAAAAAACGGTCAAGCTGAGCCTCAGGAAGCGGGAAAACCCCTTCATACTCGATTGGATTTTGGGTAGCCATAACAATAAATGGCTTTGGAAGTTTTATTGATACCCCTTCAACCGTAACTTGTCTTTCCTCCATACACTCTAATAGACTTGACTGTGTCCTTGGTGTAGCTCTATTTATCTCATCAGCCAAAACAAGATTTGCAAATACCGGCCCAGGCTTAAACTCAAATTCTTGAGTTTTCTGATTAAAGACAGATACACCTGTGATATCTGAAGGTAATAAGTCTGGAGTGCACTGGATTCTCTTAAAACTCATTCCTAAAGAGATAGCCATGGCTCTTGATAACATAGTTTTACCTACACCAGGAATATCTTCAAAAAGTATATGCCCATTAGATAGTATGGCAGTAAGAAAATATTCTATTACCTGTCTCTTACCAACTATTACCTTTTCTATATTTTCTATAATCTGCTGGATCATACTAATTATCCATATTTATATCTTCAAAATTTACTATCTCCAAGATATCTCCTCTTACCATCATCGCATAGATGTTGTTTTTTGTTAGATACTTTACTGTGTTTTCTTTTAGGCTTAGCCCAGCATATATTGGTATTATTCTATATTTCTTTAGTTCTTGTAAAATCTCAGGAAGCTCTTTCAGTTTTTCAATAAAGTCATCTACATACCCCAGCCTGTCGGGTGAGGACTTTACTTCTACAATAAAAGCATAGTAGTCTGAATAGGCAAGTAAGTCTATCTCTATTTCTCTATCTCCTTTTCTTATTATCCTTCTCTGGATTATATCTTTTAGTTTGACTTTAAAGTATTTCTCTATTGCTAGATCAAGAGAAGGGGCAAAGATATCCTCTACTAGTGTTCCCATCTTATTAGCTAGCTCACCCCAGCGTTTATTCATCTCATTTTTGAATGAACGCATCTCATCTTTAAAACCACGCATCTCATCTTTAAAGTCACGCATCTCATTAGAAAGACGGGCTATCTCTTCTTGAGTAATCTTAGACTGTTCAGCAAGAGCCCGCATTGCCTCTTCAAGTCTATCTACTCTCTGAGTTACTGTTTCCATAAATAAAGCCTCCCAAGATATTAGATACAATTAGATTATAACACGAAAAGTTTAAAATAGCATTTCTCATAAAAGCTAGGGGATAGAAATCTATCCCCTAGCTTTTATTTACCCATTCCTACCCTCTGAGCCTGTTGTAAGACCTTACCTTCAGTCTTTATTGTAGGAGCAATAACAAGTTCTACCTGGTGAAACTCTTTTATATTCATGGCTCCACAGACACCAAGGGAGTTCTTTAATGCACCAACTAAATTCTGAGTCCCATCATCTGTTCTAGCAGGTCCAAAGAGTATCTCCTTAAGAGTTCCGGTTATTCCTGTATAAACCCTTGTTCCTCTAGGTAATGCAGAATGGCTCATTGCCATACCCCAGTGATAGCCCCTGCCAAATGCCTCTTGGGCACGGGCAAGAGCCTGTCCAAGCATTACTCCATCTGCCCCACAAGCAATAGCCTTTGCTATATCTCCACCTGTATTCATACCACCATCACCTATTACAGGTATATACTTTCCGGTTTTATGATAGAAGACATCTCTAGCATAAGCCACGTCAGCTATTGCAGTTACCTGAGGGACACCAATACCTAAGACCTGCCTAGTAGTGCAAGCACCGCCAGGTCCAACTCCAACTAAAATACCGCTTATACCCGTCTCAAATAACTCCATAGCAGTACTATAACTTACAACATTTCCTACCACTACAGGAACAGGCACCTTCTTAGTAAACTTCTCTAGACTTAGCGGGGTATAATTTTTAGCTCTATGTCTCTCAGTAATTACCGTAGATTGAACTACAAAGATATCAACACCTGCCTCTACAGCTATCTGAGCCATCTTCTCAGCCTCTTGAGGGACTGAAGAGCAGGCAGTAATAACTCCAGCCTCCTTAATCTCTTTTATCCTCTTATATACAAGCTCATCCTTTACAGGCTCTCTATAGACTCTCTGCATCACCTCTGTAGCCTTATCTGGCGTAGCAGAGATAATCTCTTCTAGCACCTCTTTAGGATTTTCATACCTAGTTTGTATCCCTTGAAGATTTAGTACTGCTAAACCTCCAAGCTTTCCCATTACTTTAGCAAACTCTGGGCCCACTACACCATCCATAGCAGCAGCAAGTATAGGAATCTCTAACTTAAATCCTCCTATCTCTAAAGAGACATCTACCAACTCTGGGTCAACGGTAACATCCCCAGGGACTATAGATATCTCTTCAAATCCATATGATCTTCTCGCCCATCTTCCTTTACCAATAGGCACTTCCATTTAAGTTTTGCACCTCCAAATTGTTATAATTTTTAGTATTCTAAATATTTTACAGGTAAAAAAAGATATATCAAGCTAAATCCGATCTTATAAAGCATAGTGTGGTATAAAATATTGTGTTTATTTTATTGATATACGATTCCAAAGTCCTAGGTATTTTTGAGCCATCGGATTTGCCTCTAGATGGCTCTAATAGAAAAGATTAAACCTACCGAATTCAAGATGACCTATGAGCCACCTCCCCACTTCGAATTCTCTAACTCTATTAAAGATTTCTGGTATCACGCGGTATGGACTGCAAAGAAGTTATTACGTGGAGAAATATGAACGGCTAAAACATGTTGTGATGTCTATATGAAAGAGATACTCCTCAAAATGATAGAATGGTATATGCTTTCTAAGAACGGTTGGGACTATGATGTATGGCATAGGGGAAGATTCTTAGAAAAATGGGCAGATCCTCAAATCATAAAAAGATTGGAAAAAGCTTATGCCTATTATAACAGAGATGATATAAGAAGGGCTCTCTTAGAGACTATGGACCTCTACAGATGGATCTCTACTGAAACAGCAAAAAACTTAAATTATGAATATCCTAAGAAAGAAGAAGAATATGCTATATGTCTTGTAGATAAACTACTTAGAACACTCTAGGTAAATAAGAGTAATATTATATAGAATATTTCATTAAAATTCATTAAAATTAATATAGGGGGCGGTTCATAAATTGCCCCTTTTATTCTTCTTCCACTAACGCCTTCAAAAGCTTTACAGCATTTTCTGCATCATCTAAGTCTATCATCTCATGGGGAGAGTGAACGTATCTACAAGGTATAGAGAGAGTTCCACTTGGAATACCTGCAGAGGTCCTCTGGATTGCAGCTGCATCTGTTCCACCAAAGATTAGTATCTCTATCTGATAAGGTATATTGTTTTTTTCTGCTACATCTCTTAATCTCTCAACAATATTTCTATCGCTTATAGACGCATTGTCTTTAATCTTTATAGCAGGTCCCTTACCTAGTTCTATAGACATCCTCTTATATCCCTTAGGTGTATCTGACCAGGCGGTAACATCTAAAGCTATTGCAAAATCAGGGTTTATATTGAAAGCTACTACACTGGCACCGACTAATCCCATCTCCTCTTGAACTGAAAAAGCCCCGTAAAGTTTACATTTTGGGTTAGACCTTTTTATAGTCTCTATTAATACAGCACATCCAATCCTATCATCCATAGCTTTAGAAACAACCCTTTTGCCCATATCTACAAATTCAGTAGAGTAAACTCCAAACGTTCCTATAGGAACTAATTTTTCAGCTTCTTCACGCGTCTTGGCTCCTATATCAACAAATATCTTATCAAAGTTAAGTTCCTTTAAATTCTTTTGAACATCCTGAGTGGTTTCTCCCTCTATACCTACAACTCCTTCTACCCCAGAATCAGGAAATATAATTCTGCTCCCTATAAGATTATACGCAGAAATTCCACCAATAGCCTCTATTCTAACAAATCCCTTTTCATCTATAAAGGAAGAAACTACACCTATTTCATCCATATGTGCATCTAAAAGAATCTTTTTATCACCTTTCCCATTCTTCCAGACTATAAGGTTTCCCAGTCTATCAATCTCATAACCATCTATAGAACTCTTTAATTCGCCTAAAATGAATTCTCTAATTTTAGATTCTCTTCCACTTGGAGAATTTATCTCTGTAAGCTTTCTTATAAGCTCTTTCATATTTTTGCCTCCTTAGTTAGAAGTATAGAGACAAGCTTTAAAGTATTAGCATAATCATCTAGATTAATAACAGACATTGGAGAGTGTATATACCTTGCAGGTATAGAGATAACTGCCGAAGGTATCCCAGCTAAAGTAGTAGCTATTCTTCTGGCATCTGTCCCTCCCACAGTTCTTCTCTTAACCTGATAAGGTATATTATTTTCTCTTGCAGTATTTATTAGCCATTTAAAAAGCCTTTCATCTATCACATAACCACTATGGGCAAAGGTTATTGCAGGACCTTTACCTAGTTCAGTTGACCTTCTATCAGAGGGGAACTCAGGATTATCTCCAGAAGTAGTTGTTTCAATTACTATTGCCAGATCGGGACTTACTCTTTCAGCAGATACCCCTGCTCCTCTTAGTCCAAGCTCCTCTTGAACGGAAAACACAAAATATGTTTCATAGTATAGATCAATATCACTATCAATTATATCCATCAGAATAGAACAACCACCTCTATCATCTAACGCTTTACCAGAAAACCATCCTTTATGCTCCATTGAGGATACGGAAAAGGCAACGAAATCTCCTATCCTTACCTTACTTTCTGCTTCTGTTTTTTTTGTTACTCCTATATCGACCTTTATATTTTCCATCCTAGGAGGTTCATAGATCTCATCTCGCTGAAGATGGATAGCCTTAAATCCAATAATTCCCGGAATTTCCTTCTCCCCAACTAACACCTTTTTACCTATAATAGACCTTGTATCTATACCTCCAAGGGGTAAGATACTTAGTTTCCCATCTTCTTCAATATTTGAGACTATAAAACCAACCTCATCCATATGAGCACAGAGAAGTAATCTTTTATCTGTCTTACCTTTCTTCTTAGCTATAAGATTTCCTAAAGGGTCTTCTTCTATGCTATCAACCTTATTGTTTATTTTTTCTTTTATAAATTCTCTTACTTTCTTTTCGTAACCAGAGACGCCTAAAAGCTCTGTTAATTCTTTTAGATACAAAGTTATTCGCCTCCTCTAGCTATAAAATAACTGAGAAGTCTAGCAGTCTCTTCCATATCTCTTATATTAACCACTTCATAAGGAGTATGCATATATCTTAGGGGAAGAGAAACTAGAAGCGTTGGGATACCTCCTCTAGTTATCTGTATTAAGTCTGTATCAGTGCCACTTCTTCCACCCAAAGGTTCTATCTGATAATTAACTGAGATACTCTCTGCTAGACTCTTTATCTTTTCAAGATAGTTATGATCAATTACTGGACCTATCCCTAAGGCAGGACCCTTGCCTAACTCTATCCTGGGCATAGAAGGAATTGGTATATCTCCATGGGTTACATCTAAGATTACTGCCAAATCTGGTTTTAATCTGTGGGCAACAGTCTTTGCTCCTGGGCTTCCATCCTCTTCCCTTATATTAAAGACGAAATATGACTCTGCCTTGGGGATAAAACTGTTCAGAAGTTCCATTGTATATAGCAGTGTAACACAGCTTACTCTATTGTCTAATGCCTTACCGGCGAAATACTTCTCAGAGATAGAAAATGGTTCTACCGAAAATACCCCTATATCTCCTATACTTACTTTATCTTGATTTTCAACTATATCTAGGAATAGATCATCCAAAGAAGGAACCTTTCTTCTTGTCTCTTCTGTCTGTAGGTGAGGCTCAAGCATTCCTACAATACCCCAAGCTATACTTCCATCCCTAGTATAGATCTTTATTCTCTGGGATATTATTGCCTTCGGATCTATCCCCCCAATAGTTGAAAATCTCCAATAATTATCGGATTCTTTTTTAGTAATAACAAAACCAATCTCATCTGTATGAGCAAAGAAGGCTATCTTCTTACCTTGTCCTTCTTTCCTTGCGATAAGATTTCCCAACTGATCGGTTTCAAAAGATACATTAGAAATCTTCTCAATCTCTTCTTCGATAAGGTTTATAACCCTATACTCATAGCCTGAAGGACCATCAACAGAAGAGAGACTCTTTAAGGCTTCAGTTATTATCACTGCTAACCTCCTAAAATTCAAATTTTTCTATCTAATTATAGCAGAGTAATTCCTGTGAGTTCAATAGCCCGATGATATACACTTCTTTTTTGTAAGTAAGGCTAAGTTTCTGGCTATCCTTAGACTCTCTTTATACTCACTCTTAAACCTTGGATGTATCTCAATTGTCATAAAAACCTCAGGGATTTCAAGATTTTTAAATATCTCCCCTAGGGGAAGATTTCCCCATCCTAGTGGTAAATAAAGATCATCTAAGCCGTAGATAATTTGAAGCATATAGGGCAGTCTTTCACTAATATTATTGGGTCTTCCAAATGAATCATAGACATGAATGCTATTTAAATAGGGAAATGCTTGTTCTATAGCTGAAAGATAGTCAAATCCAAAATGAGTAGAAGCTACACTAGCGTGTCCAAGATCAAGAGTTAACATATCCTCTGTAGGATAATACCATCTATATGATAAAATTTCTCTATGGGAAGATTGGAAGATTTTATCTTAAAATTAAAAGCTATAGAAGATAAGGCTAAGCCTTTTGTAGAAGAGAGGATATCTCAATTTAAAGTTTTGGGTTCGTATGGTTCCGAAGAGGAACTGTTCTCTGAATTAAGTTTTTGCGTCCTTACTGCTAATTGGAGTGCTAACGGTGGAATAAAGGCTCAAGATAGAATAGGAATCTTAGGCTTTGTTAACTATTCCCAAGATGAATTAGCAGGGATTCTTTCTGACCTGGGACATCGCTTCCCTCATAAAAGGGCAGAATTTATAGTAAAAAATAGATACCTTATAGGAAAGCTTAGAGAGATTACTTCACTTTCTTTATTAGAGGCAAGAAAAGAATTAGTAAAAGAAGCTAAAGGGATTGGATGGAAAGAAGCAAGCCATTTTTTAAGGAATATAGGCAGACTAGAGGTAGCTATTTTAGATAGACATATACTTAAGGTACTTAATGAAGTTAATTTAATTGATGAAGTACCAAAGGGTTGGACAGAAAAGAGATATCTCTATATAGAGGAAAGATTCAAAGAACTTTCTTCAGCTTTCAATAAATTACCTGGTGAAACTGACTTGTACATCTGGTATCTTATAAAAGGTAAGGTCGAAAAGTAGCATTGACTTAGAGTTAACTCAAGAATATATACTTTAGATTAAACTATAAAAATTTAAGAGGAGGTAGTTATGCAAAAGGTGATTTTGAATAATGGTATTGAGATGCCTATACTCGGATATGGTGTTTTTCAAATTACTGACTTAGCACAATGTGAACAGTGTGTTTATGACGCAATTACAGTGGGTTATCGCTTAATTGATACTGCAGCAGCCTATCTGAATGAGGAAGCAGTTGGTAGGGCTATTAAGAGGGTAATCGAGGAAAGTATAGTTAAAAGAGAAGATTTATTTATTACTACAAAACTCTGGATACAAGATGCAGGTTATGAATCAGCTAAGAAAGCCTTTGAAAAATCACTTAAAAGGCTTCAACTTGAGTATATTGACCTTTATTTGATTCATCAACCGTTTGGTGATATACATTGTTCTTGGAGAGCTATGGAGGAGCTTTATAGAGAGGGAAAAGCTAAAGCGATAGGTGTTAGTAATTTCTACCCAGACCGTTTGATGGATTTAATAATTCATCACGAAGTAATTCCTGCTGTAAATCAGATCGAAATACATCCATTTCACCAACAAGTAGAAAGTATCGAATTTATGAGAAAGTATAATATACAACCAGAAGCCTGGGGACCTTTTGTAGAAGGCAGAAACAATATCTTTCAAAATGAAGTGTTAGTATCTATAGCCCAAAAATATGATAAGACAGTTGCACAGGTAATTTTGCGTTGGTTAACTCAAAGAGGAATAGTTGCAATTCCAAAGACTGTTCGCAAAGAAAGGATGATTGAAAATATCAGTATATTTGACTTTGAATTAAGCCAAGAAGATATGGAAAGAATTGCTCTATTAGATACAAAAAAGAGTTTATTCTTATCACATACTGATCCTGAAACTGTAAAAAGACTCAGTTCTTTTAAAATTACCTAGTTTCGTAATATTGATAAATTTCTCCAAAATCCCTTTACAAAGAGGAATACTATGATGAATTTCGAACTTTACAATCCGACTAGACTAATCTTTGGTGTAGGTTCTCTAGAGAAATTAGGTAAAGTGGTTGGTCAGTATGGAACTAACGTTCCTTACCCTGTTCTTGTGATAGAGCAAACTCTTTCTGGATTATATGACATTCCTCATAGAGCTGGACTTGCAGTTATAAATCCAGCCTGGATGCGATTTGTATTAGAGCTTCGTTGTGCTGAAAATAGAAAACTTCCGGGACGTCCTTCTCTAAGTAGAGAGGATACTGTAAAAATTTTACGCATGGCGATGTGAAATAGTTTAAAATAAGGAGGTGTCTCTATTGGATAAAAAGAAGGTGACAGCTGGCAGAGACCTATTAGGTGATCTGGCGCCTAAATTTGCTGAGCTTAACGATGATATATTATTTGGTCAAGTCTGGTCTAGAGAGATTCAACTTTCTCCAAGAGATAGAAGTTTAATTACAGTCTCTGCATTAATATCAAGTGGAATATTTAACAACTCATTAAAATCACACTTAAAAAGGGCTTTACAGAATGGGGTGACGCGAGAAGAATTAGTTGAAGCTATTACTCATCTAGCCTTTTATGCTGGATGGCCCAAAGCATGGGCTACATTTCCTTTACTAAAAGAAGTATTTGCTGAAGAAGATTCTCCTAACCCAGTAAAAAGTCTCTTTGGAAAAGGTGAACCTATCCCGCCAGAATTAAGTCAGTATTTCTCTGGGAAAGTATACATAAAGACGCTAGTCTCAGCAAGCGAAAGACATAACCTTCAGATAGCAAATGTAACCTTTGAGCCTGGATGTAGAAATAATTGGCATTCTCATTCAAAGGGTCAAATTTTGTTAATTACAGATGGACGAGGTTGGTACCAAGAATTGGGAAAGTCTGCTCAAGAGTTACGACCAGGGGATATAGTTGATATTCCTAGTAATGTAAAGCATTGGCATGGTGCAGGAAAAGATAGTTGGTTTGCCCATATCTCTATTATAATGGATTCGCAAGGGACTGAATGGTTTGAAGCAGTTTCAGAAGAAGAGTATAGTAAGCTACCATGAAAGTATTAGACAGGATCTATTAAATTGCTCTTTCTAATTAGCTGTATGGATTATTTTAGAGTATTCATTCTGATAGGGCAGGTATCCCTATTAATAAATTTAGAATGATTACTTTAGAGTAAGTCGCTTGACTTACTAATATTTTCTGATAATATTAAGTAAATAATAAAAATTCTAAAAAAGGAGGCTGATTATTATGAGAAAAATGACTGAGGAAAGTCTAAAGTCTGCTTTTGCTGGAGAAAGTCAAGCTCATATGAAGTATACAATCTTTGCAGAGATTGCTGAGCAAGAGGGTAGGCCTAATCTAGCTAGATTATTTAGGGCTATAGCAGATGCAGAAAAGATTCATGCAACAAACCATCTCAGGGCTCTATCTGGAGTGAAAGAATCTTCTAGTAATATACAAGTCTGTATAGATGGGGAGAATTTTGAAATCCAAGAGATGTATCCGGCATATAATGCTATAGCAGAGTTACAGAATGAAGCAGAGGCTAAGAGGAGTATACGTTTTGCCCTTGAGGCAGAGAAGATACACTCAGCTATGTATCAGAAGGCTAAACAAGTTGTAGATAGTGGAAAAGACGATATAGAGATAGGAGATATATTTATATGTCAGGTATGTGGTCATACGGTAGAAGGAAGCGCACCTGATAGATGTCCTATATGTGGAGCACCAAAAGATAAGTTTAAGAAATTTTAAAAAGAGGTGATTAATATGAAAAAGTGGAGATGTGGGGTCTGTGGTATAGTTTTGGACGTGGAAAGTCCACCTGAAGTATGTCCAAAATGCGGAGCTCCTAGAGAAAGATTTTCTGAGATACCAGAGGACCAAGCCAACCTTATAGATAGAGCCAGATTCACTAATGGACTTCATATGGAGTTATATACACTTATGGCAAAGGTTGCCGAGTTAGCTCAGAAAGGTATAGAAGATAATCTAGACCCACCATGTGTTAAAATCTTTACCGAAGCAAAAGAACAAGCCATTCTCTTTCAACAGAAGGTAAAGGCAGAGATTCAAGGTCATATAAGTAAGGGTAAGTGGGGCTAAATATATTTAAATAATACTCGAAAGCAATCTAATATTCGATTTCTTTTCAAGTAGGGGCAATTTATAATCGCCCCTACTTTTTTGTTCTCAATAGGACGAACACCACCACTGCTTTTCTGATATACTACTATTGGAGGTGATATCTTTTGTATAGAATAGGTGAAGAAGAATTAGAAGAAATAAGAAGAGTCTTTAAGAGTAAACAGTTATCTAGGTATGGGAACCCCAAAGAAGGACATCTACAAGAAGTTGTTCAGTTTGAAAGAGAATGGGCAGAAAAAATTGGAGTTAGATACTCTTTACTTATGGCTGGTGGTGGAACATCAGCTTTAGCAAGCGGATTAATTGGTCTTGGCATAGGACCAGGAGATGAGGTTATAGTTCCAGGTTATACTTTTATTGCTACTGCATCTGCAGTCTTAAATGCTGGAGCTATTCCTGTTATTGTAGAAGTTGATGAGACTCTAACACTAGACCCGGTAGACTTTGAAAAAAAGATTACTCCGAATACCAAAGCGGTCATACCTGTCCACATGCAAGGACTACCGGCCAATATGGATAGGATAATAGAGATAGCCCAAAACCATAATATAAAAGTTGTTGAGGACTCATGCCAGGCTGTAGGAGGAAGTTATAAAGGGAAGAGACTTGGTAGTTTAGGAGACGTTGGAGTATTTAGTTTTAACTATTATAAGATAATAAGCTGTGGTGAAGGTGGTTGTATAGTTACAAATGATAGATTAGTTTATGAGAGGGTCTTAATCTATCATGATAGTGGATTTGTCTTCCTCAGCCCTTCTCCTAAAGAGGTTAATATTCCAATATTTATAGGGCTACAACTAAGGGCTAATGAGATCATGGGAGCAATACTGAGAGTACAACTTAGAAGACTTGATGGTATTCTTTCGGATTTGAGACGTATTAAAAAGATCTTCTTAGAAGAATTAAGTTCTACGGGGGTGAAATTTGTTCCAGTGAATGACCCAGAAGGGGACTGTGGAGTAGTAGTGGGATTTCAGTTTGAGTCAGAAAGAGAGGCTAGAGAATTTGCTCAAAAAGAAGGGGTTGATGGATGGTTACCAATAGATACAGGGAAACATGTATACTCTAACTGGGAACCCATACTAGAGCATAGGGTTGGGCATCATTCTAGGGTGAATCCTTTTGAATTTCCAGAGAACAAAAATCTTAGAGTAAACTATTCAAAAGATATGTGTCCTAAAACTCTGGATATATTGAGTAGAACAGTCTTTATAACTGTAAATCCTGATTGGACAGATGAAGATATAGAAAAAAGAATAAAGGCATGTAAAGAAGCACTTAGATAAAAGGAGGAATTATGGGAAATCATAGAAAGATTTTTTATACAGTAAAAGTTTTAGTCCTATTTCTTTTTATGCTGATTGTTACAGGTATAGATGGATGTAACTGTAGTAAGCCATTTATAGAAAAGATTGAAGTATGGATAGACAGGGATACTTCAGACGGGACACCCTTTGAAGAACAAGTTATTCCCATAGGGTTAACTTACAAAATTCCTAAAAACACAAGTTTCAGAATAAAGGTAAAGACGCAAGAACCTTTATCTAGCAATGATCTGAATGAAAGTATAGTTCAAATTGGACCTTCTATATCTCTCAACCTAGAATTTCTAGAGGATAATGTATACAAGGTGGACTATGATAATCTTACTGGAACTTTAGGTGTTGGAACATATAATATTAACATAGTTATAACACATGGTGGAAAGATAATATCTCAAAGTCTTACTATACAGATTGAATAGTAGATCTATCTTGTGATTGTCATAACCTCAGTCATGGTTAGTTGACAGATCTTACCTAGAATGGTATTATTTAGCCTAGAAAAATATTCTGTTGGGAGGAGGTAATTTTATGGCAGAAATACTAAGCTTAGATGTGAATCCTACCTCTGGGAAACAGGGGGATATGGTAACAGTTATTGTCAAAGCTTCTCCAGATACCAAAGCAGTGTATGGAAGAATTCCTGAGTACGGTTATATGATTCAATTCCAGAAAGAAGGAGACCTGTTTAAGCTTTCTATGCAAGTCCCTTATGGAGCGCCTCCTGGGGTTTATATGGTCTCAGTATACCCTGTAGATAATGAGGGAAATAGGGGCACAGAGAAGAGATTTAATTTCCAGGTTCTGTAAATTCTTCTATTGGAATACTAAGAGCCTTAAGGGCGTAGAAGATTTCTTGGCTTTTTTCTTCCTTTTTACATAGTTCAATTTCTTTTCTAATTCTAGCTATTCCAACAGTCCTTAAGGCTCCATTTTCTATTGCTGATTTCATAAGACTGTAAGTTTGAGGTTCTATAGTAAAGCCCAGCCTTATGCTAAACCTTATCGCTCTAAAGATGCGTGTAGGGTCGTCTATAAAACTCTTATCATGAAGAACCCTTATACGTTTATCTTCTAAATCTCTTATTCCTCCTAAAGGATCTAAAATATTTCCTATCTTATTATCTGGATAAACAGGTACAGCCAAAGCATTTATGGTAAAATCTCTTCTATAGAGATCTTCCCTAATTGTTCCCGGTTCCACCAATGGTAACGCCCCGGGTTTCGGATAAATTTCCTTTCTTGTAATAGCTATATCGATATGTTCTATCTCATTATGGCCTAAAGTAAACTTGAATGTATAGAACCTCTTAAGCAATCTCCCTTTTTTGTTGAGGCTCTCAATATACTTTAAAAACCTATCTACAGAAGCCTCTACTGCTAGGTCTAAATCTTTTACCTTAAAACCAAGAAGTATATCCCTAAGAGTTCCTCCTACAACGTATATTGGAATGCTTCTTCTGTAAGCATTCTCCAAACAAGAATTTATATCAGGAATAGACAGAATAGATAAGAGGATGTCTTCTAACTTCATCTTTATTTAGTGATATAGCCTTTCTTATAAGTTCTATACTATCTTTTAACCTATCTTCACTGTTATAGTATATCTCTAAGATAACTTCTCCTTTTTCTACATAATCTCCGATCTTCTTTCTAAGGACTATGCCAACGTTTGGGTCTATATTGTCTTCCTTCTTATATCTTCCTGCTCCTAATACTCTAACCGCCTCTCCTATTAAATAGGCATCTAAACGTTCTATATATCCCGGTTCTTGGAGAGTAAAATTATATATCTTAGCTGAAGGATTCAGATTATTAATATTTCCACCTTGTGCCTCTACCATTTCTGTAAATTTTCTGAAGGCATATCCATTTTTTAGAGCTTCTCTTGCTAAATCCTTTGAAGCTACAGTTCCTACAACTTCTATAGCCAAATCTTCAAGATCTCTAGGACCGTTACCCTTTAAAGTATCTATAGCCTCAATAACCTCCAAAATATTACCAACTGCAAAACCAAGAGGTTGATTCATATCTGATATAACTGCCTTTACTTCTCTACTGAAAGATTTTCCTATCTCTATTAGCCAAGAGGTAAGTTCTTCAGCATCTTTAAGATTTTTCATAAAAGCCCCAGAACCAACCTTAACATCAAAGATTATTGTTTTTGCGCCACCCGCTATTTTCTTACTAAGAATACTACTAGTTATAAGTGGTATACTATCTACTGTTCCCGTAACATCCCTTAAAGAGTATATCTCCTTTTCAACCGGAACTAAGTCTTCAGTCTGACTTATTATACTACAACCTACTTTTTCTACCAGATTTTTAAATTCTTTTAAACTAAGATTAGTCCTGAAACCAGGAATAGATTCTAATTTGTCTATAGTTCCTCCGGTATGGCCAAGTCCTCTACCAGAAAGTTTAGCTACCCTAAAACCAAGAGAGGCCAAGATTGGAACTACAACCAGACTTAACTTATCTCCCACCCCACCAGTTGAGTGCTTATCAATAACTTGAAAATCCCATTCTAATATGTTTCCTGTTGCTAGGATAGCAGATATAAGATACTGTGTTTCTTCTTTTGATAATCCCCTAACAAAAGATGCCATGAGCCAAGCACTCATTTGATAATCCTTTATCTCTTTTCTATAAAATCTATCTATAAAAAACTCTATCTCTTCCTTCGTTAAAATGTTTCCATCTCTTTTTTTGATAATAATATCTATAGGATTCATTCTATATACCCCTTCTTATCCATTCTTTTAATAAAATCTCTAAATTCTTACTTATTCGCCTTCCCATCTCTAAGACCTCTTCATGTGTCACTGAAGAAGTTTCATCTCTGTGAACATTTGTTATACTAGATATCCCAACAACTTCCATGCCTAGACTTCTGGCTCTTATAACTTCCAAAACTGTAGACATTCCAACTGCATCCCCACCAATAGTCCTAAAGAATCTTATCTCAGCTGGTGTCTCATAGGTTGGTCCTTTTACTCCAACATAGACCCCTTCTTTTAGCTCTATACCGTTACTCTTTCCAATTTCTTTAAATTGCTCTCTTAATCTTGGAGAATAGGCGTTCCTCATATCTACGAAATTAGGGCTTCCAATTAGAGGATTCTCTCCTGTAAGATTGATATGATCCTTTATAAGCATCATATCTCCAGGAACATACGTTTCATTTATTCCTCCACTAGCATTTGTTATAGCCAATATCTCTACCCCTAATCCTTTGAGGACTTCTACCGGAAGAACAACATCCTTTGATGAATATCCTTCATATAAATGATATCTTCCTCGCATAATAATAACACTAGTATTATTAATCTTGACCACATCAAGCCTTCCTTTATGCCCTGGAACTGTAGAGAGAGGCATATTAGGAATTTCTCGATACTCTATGGAAAAAAGAATAGAGTTATTAAAGATATCGAGTCCAGAACCTAATATAATACCTACCCTCTGGTTGAAACTATACTTGCCAGTGAGAAACTCTATAACTTTTTCTATGTTACTCATATCTTCCTCCTTCTCTAATTATAGCAAGTAAATAAAGCTTTTATATTCAACTACATCTTGAAACTTGATTGCCCCTGTATAATTCTATATGGAATTACTCTAAAAAATTTTAAGTGGGAGAAAATTTTTAAGTTTTCCACAGATTATTTTTGTGGAAGAAAAATAATAAAGTTATCCACAGGTTAGGCATTAATTCTTTTTCTATAGTTATTTTGTAATAAACCACTTATAATTCAAAAATTAAAACTATTACTCCTAGTAATAAGAGATGGATAATATTAGAGGGTAAAAGTTTAAGAGGTATGGTATAATAAATTTATGAGTACGGGATGGATAGAAGTAATATGCGGAAGTATGTTTAGCGGAAAGAGTGAAGAGCTAATAAGGAGGGTAAAGAGAGCTGAGATAGCTCGCCAGAAAGTGCAAGTATTTAAGCCCACTTTAGATACAAGATACGCAGATAGGGCTGTTGTTTCTCATGACGGTAATAAAGTTTTTGCCTATAGTGTAAAAGAGGCGCGAGAAATACTTGAACTTTTATCGCCAGAAGTTCAAGTAGTGGCTATAGACGAGGCTCAATTTTTTGATGATGAAATAGTTGATGTTTGTCAGATGTTAGCAGATAATGGGAAAAGAGTAATTGTGGCTGGATTAGATCAGGATTTTAGAGGAGAACCTTTTGGTCCTATGCCAAAATTATTAGCAGTTGCGGAGAAGGTAGACAAACTTCAGGCTATATGTATGGTTTGTGGTAATCCTGCTAGTAGAACTCAAAGACTAATAAATGGTGAACCAGCATATTATGATGATCCAACTATACTTATAGGAGCAGAGGACGTATATGAGGCTAGATGCAGAGAGCATCATATAGTAAGAAGGAGGAAATAAGGTGCAAATTGGTGGACAAGCGGTAATAGAAGGTGTAATGATGAGGGGCCCTAACAGCTTCAGCGTAGCGGTAAGAACGCAATCAAATGGGGTAAAGGTTCATAGATTTAATACTAAGAGTATGATAAATAGTAAGATTGGTAAAATCCCTATTTTAAGAGGGTTTTTAGCATTAATAGATAGTTTAATATTGGGGATAAAGGCGCTTAATATTTCAGCTGAAGAATATGGTGGCGAAGAGGTAAAACTTTCTAATAAGGATATATTTTTTGCTATGGTTATAGGAGTAGGATTGGGTATATTATTATTTATTGTCTTTCCAGCATCTATAGCAAGAATATTGCAGAATAATATACAGTCAGCATTTTTAGTTAACATATTAGAGGGTCTAGTGAGAATTGGGGTATTTCTTGTATATTTGTATTCCTTTTCCTTTATAAAAGACATTAGAAGGGTCTTTGAGTATCATGGAGCTGAACATAAGGTAATATTTACATATGAGAAGGGAGAACCTCTTACTGTAGATAATGCTATAAAGAATAGTAGATTACATCCAAGATGTGGAACTAGTTTTTTACTGATAGTTATGGTTGTTAGCATCTTGGTATTTTCTATTTTAGGAAAGCAGACCCTATTAATGAGAATAATCTCTAGAATAGCATTAATCCCTTTAGTGGCAGGGATATCTTATGAAATGATACGACTAACATCTAGGTATAGAGATTCGAAAATAGTTAAATTTATAACTTCTCCTGGATTAGCCCTTCAGTATCTTACTACTAGGGAACCAACCCCTGACCAGGTTGAGGTAGCTATTGAGGCAGTAAAATCTGTATTATTATTAGAGGGTGTTTCAGATGTGGGATAAGTTAGAAGAGATAGAAAAGAAATATATAGAACTAGAGACGTCTTTAGCTAAACCCGAGGTAATAGCAAATCAGGAGTTATTTCAAGAGCTTGCTAAAACTTATAGTGAACTTGGAGAAATTGTCAGCGTCTATAGGGAATATAAACAGGTTGAAAAAGAAATAAATGACCTAAAATCTCTCTTAGATGACCCGGATCTTGAATCTATAGCTGAAGAGGAATTAGAAAAGCTAGAAGAAAAGAGAGAAAGGCTAGAGGAAGACCTTAAAATTAAGCTTTTACCCAAAGACTATAGAGATGAGAGAAATGTTATCATGGAGATAAGAGCAGGAACAGGTGGAGAAGAAGCGGCTCTCTTTGCTGGAGACTTATTAAGAATGTATCTAAGATATGTAGAACGTAAAGGTTGGAAGGCAGAGATAATGAGTAGTAACCCTACTGACCTGGGTGGATACAAAGAGGTTATAGTCTCTATAATAGGAAAAGGTGCTTATAGTAGGTTGAAGTTTGAAAGTGGTGTCCATAGAGTTCAAAGAGTTCCTATAACAGAATCTGGAGGAAGGATACATACCTCTACCGCTACCGTGGCTATACTACCTGAAGCAACGGAAATAGAAATAGAGATAAAGCCTGAAGATTTAAAGATAGATACATTTAGAGCTGGCGGACATGGAGGACAGAATGTTAATAAGGTAGAAACAGCAGTAAGAATTACTCACCTCCCAACAGGTATAGTTGTTACCTGCCAAGATGAAAGATCTCAGTATCAGAATAGAGAAAAGGCGCTAAAAATATTAAGAGCTCATCTATTAGAGATCAAAGAGAGGGAAAGAGAAAAAGAAGAAAGTGAACTTAGAAGAAGCCAAGTCGGTTCTGGAGAAAGAAGTGAAAAGATAAGGACTTATAACTTTCCTCAAAATAGGGTTACAGATCACAGAATAGGTCTAACTCTTTATAATCTCCAAGATGTCCTAGATGGGGATCTAGATGAAATTATAGATGCTCTTATAAGAGAATACCAAGTAGAGCAGTTAAAGAATCTTTCACTTGCTAAATGACAATAGGCGATATCTACAAAGAAGTTCTTGAATTATTTAGAGATAAATTTTCTAATAGCTATCTTGAGGCTATTCTTATCATCTCCTTAGGATTAGGTAAATCTAAGGAGTATATCTTAGCACACCAGGAGGTAGAATTATCAGAAAAGGAAATAGCGAAGATAAAAGGATTAGTAGAGAAAAGACTTGCAGGTGTCCCATATGCATATCTCAAAAAAGAAAAGGAGTTCTTTGGTATTAACTTTTTTATAGACGAAGGGGTTTTAATTCCTAGACCAGAAACAGAAACCATAGTAGAGATAGTCTTAGAAGAAGGACCGTTTGTAAATGGCTTAGATTTATTCTGTGGAAGTGGCATTATAGGACTAACTATCCTCTGCAAAGAAGCTTGCCAAAGATTTATAGGGATAGATATATCTAGTAAAAGTATAGAGGTAGCAACTATAAATGCTGAAAAACTTGGTCTTCTAGAAAGAGTTAATTTTTTAAAAGCAGATATCAGAAGTCTTGCATTAGAAGAAGACTTTGACCTTATAGTGGCAAATCCTCCCTATCTTCCTGTATCTGCGTGGGATTCTCTACCTCAGGAGGTAAGACAAGAACCAAAGGAAGCACTTCTTGGTGGAGATGATGGACTAATATTTTATCCTGAGATAGCTAAAATTATCACTAAGAATTTAGTGAAGGGTGGACTATTTGCTGTAGAAATAGGTAAAAAGGAACAGGTAGATAGAGTAAAGGAGATCTTTCTGAGTTACAATATAAAGGATGTAAGAGTAAAGGAGGATCTTTCGGGGTTACCCAGAGTAATATGGGGGAGAAAATAATAGATGACAGCAATAAGGGATGCTAGGAAATAAGATTGCTACTGTATTAGATTGGGGTTAATTTCTCTTTGACAGGTCTTCTACAGTTGTGAACATTTCATTGGTGATATAAAGATTATAAGAGAAGGATCAGTAGATAAAAAAACTTTAGAAGTTATAATAGATGAGTTAAAACTTAAAAGAGATATGGAGGGAGTATGAAGGTAGCTATTGGCAGTGATCATGCAGGTTTTAGACTAAAAGAGGAGCTTAAAAATTATCTAGTCTCCTTAAATATTGATATAAAAGATTTCGGAAGTCACTCAGAAGAGTCTGTAGATTATCCAGATATAGCAAAAGAAGTTGCTCTAAGCGTGGCTAAGGGAGAAGTAGATAGAGGTATTCTCATATGCGGAACAGGGATAGGCATGAGTATATCAGCTAATAAGATTAAAGGAATAAGAGCAGCTGTCGGCAATGAATTACTTTCTGTAAGACTCTCTAGAGAGCACAATGACGCCAATATCCTTACTTTAGGAGCAAGGATTATTGGTATTGAGATTGCTAAGGAAGCGGTAAGGATCTTCCTAGATACACCTTTCCTAGGAGGAAGGCATCAGAGAAGAGTGGAAAAGATAAAAGAAATGGAGGGATTAAGATGTACCTAGAGGTAGTAGACCCCGAGATATTCGAGGCTATAAAAGGTGAAAGAATAAGAGAAGAAACAACCTTAGAATTGATCGCTAGCGAAAACTTTACTAGTCTTGCTGTATTAGAGGCTCAAGGGTCCTTACTTACAAATAAATATGCTGAAGGCTATCCTAAAAAGAGATACTACGGAGGTTGTCAATGGGTTGATGTAGTTGAGCAGTTGGCGATAGATAGAGCTAAGACTCTCTTTAAGGCTGAACATGCTAATGTTCAACCTCATTCTGGTTCTCAGGCAAATATGGCTGTATATTTTGCAGTTTTACAACCAGGTGATACTGTTTTGGGGATGAATCTATCACATGGCGGGCATCTCACCCACGGTAGCCCAGTTAATATATCGGGTAAGTTTTTTAGGTTTGTCTCTTATGGAGTAAATCCAGAGACTGAAACTATAGACTATGATCAGGTCTTGGATATAGCTAAAGAAAATAAACCTAAATTGATAGTAGCAGGGGCAAGTGCTTACCCTAGAGTTATAGACTTCGAAAAATTCTCGCAGATATCTAAAGAAATAGGGGCTCTACTAATGGTTGATATGGCACATATAGCTGGTTTAGTGGCTGCAGAGATACATCCAAGTCCTGTCCCTTGGGCAGAGTTCGTAACTACTACTACACATAAAACCTTAAGAGGACCAAGGAGCGGACTTATCCTCTGTAAGTCTGAGTATGCTAAGGCTATAGATAGGGCGATATTCCCTGGAACTCAAGGAGGCCCACTTATGCATATCGTAGCAGCAAAAGCGGTAGCATTAAAAGAGGCAATGAGTCCTGAGTTTAAAAATTACCAGGTTCAGGTAGTAAAAAACGCTAAAACCTTAGCAGAGACCTTATTAGAAAATGGTCTTAGACTTGTCTCAGGGGGAACCGATAATCACCTTATGCTTGTAGATGTAAGACCATTTGGCTTAACAGGAAAAGAGGCAGAAAGGCTTTTAGAAGAGATAGGAATTACTGTAAATAAAAATGCCATACCTTTTGATCCTCAGCCACCTACAGTTACTAGCGGTATTAGAATTGGAACACCGGCAGTAACAACTAGAGGAATGAAAGAGGAAGAGATGAAGGAGATTGGAGATATAATAGCTAAATGTTTAAAGAAAGAAGAAGATAAAGAGGTTCTAAAGAGTAGAGTTAAGGCTTTATGCGAGGCTTATCCCTTATTCTATAAGGATATTGGAATAGTCTAAGGTAAAGTGAAGCCCTATAAAATACTAGTATTAACAATTACCTTTATACTGAGCTTATTATCTAATCTATACGCTCAAAACTTTTTCGATCAAACTCTTATAGCTCCTGGTCTAAACTACTCTTTAACTAAGACGGATACCCCTCCCCTAGCTATTCATGCTGTAGAGCTAGACCTGTCAAGTCCTTTTATACAGCTAGAGACTGTCTTGGCTAATGATTCTCTTATGCAGAGAGATACATTAAGCTCTATAGCCAGAAGAAGCGGATCTACATTGGCAATAAACGGAGACTTTTTTGATCCAGCTACAGGGATGATAGTAAATTTCATGGTAAGTAATGGGGAACTCATTAAACTCCCAATATCAAGAGGTGTATTTGCTATAACAAGGGATGGACAGCCTATCATATCTATGTTTACCCTTAACATTAATATAGAAACACAATATGGAATTATACCTATAAACAGTCTTAACACTCCAAGAGGAGCAAACGAGGCAGCATTGTTCACAGCGAGGTTTGGGAAGAATACCTCAGTATCCACTAACGCTTTGGCAGGAATAGATATAGAGCTGTTAGACTTTTCTCAAGCCCTTCCCTGCTCTGGAGTGATTACTGCCAAGGTAGGAAATATGTACTATGGGGTTACTAGTTCTCCGATTCCTAAATCTGGCGGTATCTTATCTTTGGGGGGAAGAGCTCTTTCTTACCTTCCCTATCTAAAACAGGGAGATGTGATAAGGATAGTAACGAAATTAACTCCATCCCTTAATATATCTCAAGCAATAGGGGGGGGAGCTATACTGTTAAAAGACGGTAATATAGTCTTTAATGCTACGGGTGAGTTACCTTTACCAAAAGAAGTAACAGACAAAAAAAATCCGCTTACAGCCGTAGGTATAGATAATAATGGTAAGGTCTATTTTGTAGTGGTTGATGGTAGAAATCCCAAGAGTGAAGGGATGACTTATATAGAATTAGCTAACTATCTGAAAAACATTGGGATGAAAGATGCTCTAACATTAGATGGAGGAGGTTCCAGTCAGTTAATAATAAATGGAAGAATAATAAATAATCCATCAGATGGACGTGAAAGACCTATACCTAATGCTATCGTTGTAAAAACTGTAATACCAAAAGGAGAACCTAGAATACTTTCCCTACACCCAAGGAAATTAACTATAAAAGAGGGAGAAACTTACAACTTTACTTTACTACTACAAGATATTTATGGGAATATATTTCCTATAGATCAGGAGAAGGTCTTCTGGAGATTAGAAGGGCTATCTGGTTTTATCTCAAAAGATGGAGTATTCTATGCCCAGAGTAGTAGCAATGGAAAGATAGTAGCTACTCTTAATGGCCTAAGAGCAGAAGCTGAAGTTATTATTGTTCCATCTCAGAAGATTTCTAAGATATTAGAGGATTTCGAGAGTAATATTTTACTCTCTATCTCTGGAAGTGGATTTGATTTGAATCTAACAAAGGTATCTATTTCAGATTCTCAAAGTATAAGTGGAAAGAGATCCCTAAAGTTAGATTACTCTTTGAGCAAAACTGGTCCAAGTTTTATATACATAAACCTCAATATTCCTTTACCTAAAGAGAGCAAGAAGATAAGTATTTGTGTATACGGAGATAATAGCGGACATTGGTTAAGAGGCCTCTTTAGAGATAGTAATGGAAGATTATGGGTTGGAAACTTTACTTCTGCTAACAAGGGAATAGATTGGGAGGGATGGCGCTATATAGAGCTAGACCTTTCTAACTTAGAGATATTCGCTGGAGACAAAAATGCCAAACCAGAATATCCTCTAGAACTACTCCAATTATATCTGGTACAATTAAAAGAGGAAAAAAAGAATCAAGGGGTGATATATATAGACTTGATACAGAGTCTATGACATATTATTTATGTTATGTAGTGGTCTGACTCTTGGAGCATATCAGTAAGAGGATAATAAATAAGATTTATGGAGGTTTTCTATGAAACATCTTTTAATTTTTGCCTTAGTAATTTTACTCTCTATACCATTTACCTCTAGTAATTCAAATGAAATTAAGGTGGAAGATATCGTTAAAAACTTTATAGGTCTACTAGCCCAGGAGAAATTTATTGAAGCCAGTAAATTATTTACAGAAGATTTATCTAAAGCCCTACCTGTAGACACATTAGCATCTATATGGAAAAGTATAATATCCACTTTAGGGAAATTTAATAGTATTCTAGAC
>JAOACC010000033.1 GCA_026418035.1 bacterium | reverse complement strand
TTACCGGTGGCCGTTAATCTTCTTTTTAATAGGGGGGCTCGTATGAGCCCCTTCATTTTTTGTTTTGAATAATTTGTTCCATCAAAAGAAGAGGCAAAGGTGATTTTATCTATATTCATACTCTTTGGCATCTGCTCCACTTACACCTTTAGCAAGGTTTATGACAAGGTTGATGTAGAAACTCTAGGTTTAAGTGTTATTTCTGTCAAAATTATGACAAAAGTGAATGCGAAACCTCGAGTTCAGGTATCACTTCTGTCAGAAATTTTGACAAAATTGCATAGCGATGAATATCCAGAAAAACATCTTCTAGAGCCATCTAAAGGCAAATCCGATAACTCAAAAATACCTAGGTCCTTGGAATTCTATAACAATAACATAAACAATAACAATAGCAATAACAATAATATAAACAGAGAGGAATTAATAGAACCAGAATTAATTTAAATGTTGTAATTTCAGTTAATAATCCAAAACATCAAAATCTTGACAGGCAGGATTAGATAATATAAACTCATACTCAATAAACAAAACTATTTCTGTCGGTTGATGGAGGCTAAGATAGCATATGGATTATAATCCTAGTGTTATAGAAGAAAAATGGCAAAAGAGATGGGCTATAGAGGGTTTGAATGATGCTAAGGATGATATTTCTTTGCCTAAGGCCTATATCTTAGAAATGTTCCCATATCCCTCAGGAGACATTCATATGGGGCATGTGAGAAACTATGTCCTTGGTGATGTAATAGCTCGCTACTATAGGTTTAAAGGTTATAATGTGCTGCATCCCATGGGATGGGATGCATTTGGACTTCCTGCAGAGAATGCAGCAATAAAGAGGGGTATACATCCTGCAAAGTGGACCTGGAGTAATATAGAGAATATGAGGAAGCAATTAAAGCGACTAGGTATATCTTATGACTGGAATAGAGAGCTGGCTACCTGTGACCCAAGTTATTACAAATGGACCCAGTGGTTCTTCTTATTACTTTATAAGAGAGGGCTAGCTTATAAAGGTAAAGCCAAAGTAAACTGGTGTCCAAACTGTAAGACAGTTACAGCAAACGAAGAGGTGATAGATGGGACCTGTTGGAGATGCCATCAACCTGTAGAGGAAAGATATTTAGAACAGTGGTTCTTCAAGATTACAGATTATGCAGAAAGGCTTTTAAATGATTTAGACAAGTTACCAGGTTGGCCTGAGCACGTAAAGATTATGCAGAGAAACTGGATAGGTAAGAGTGTTGGAGCAGAGATAGTGTTTAAGATAAAAGAGATAGATAAAGATGTAAAGGTCTTTACAACTAGGCCTGATACACTCTTCGGTGCTACATTCTTTGCGGTATCTAACGAGTCTAACATCGTAGAGGAGATGAGAAAGTCTCCTCTATTTAGAAAAGAAGAAGTAGAAGAACTTCTTTCAAGGATGAAAGGATCAAATAACAGAGAAGAAAAGTTAGGTGTATTTACCGGACTTTATGCTATAAACCCTGTTAATGGTGAAGAAATTCCAGTGTGGATAACAAACTATGTACTTCAAGAGTATGGCACAGGTGCAATTATGGGTGTCCCTGCTCATGATGAAAGAGATTTTGACTTTGCTAAGAAACATGGTATTCCTATAAGGACTGTTATACTGCCACCTGGGGAATCTCCAGATAGAGAACTAGAAACCGCATATGAAGGAGAAGGCCTGTTGGTAAATTCCTCTATTTTCAATGGCCTTTATAATGAGATAGCCAAGGTTAAGATAGTTGAATATTTGCAGGGAAAAGGCTTAGCGGAGCCAAAGGTAAACTATAGACTTAGAGATTGGCTTATCTCCCGTCAGAGATATTGGGGAGCACCTATCCCAGTTGTTTACTGCGATAAATGTGGAACAGTTCCTGTCCCTGAGGAAGATCTACCTGTTCTTCTTCCAGAAGATATAGACTTTACGCCTACTGGAAGTATCTCACCACTAGCTAAATCTGAAGAGTTTGTAAATGCCAATTGTCCAAAGTGTGGAGGTCCTGCTAAGAGAGAAACGGATACAATGGCAACATTTATCTGTTCTTCTTGGTATTACTATAGATTTACTGATCCCCATAATGATAAGGCGCCCTTTAGTAAAGAAGCTGTAGCCTATTGGATGCCTGTAGATAGGTATATCGGAGGGGTAGAACATGCAGTTTTACATCTACTCTATTCTAGATTCTTCACTAAAGTTCTATACGATGCAGGATATGTAGACTTTGAGGAGCCATTTACTAATCTATTTACCCAAGGAATGGTGCTAAAAGATGGAACCGCTATGTCAAAATCCTTGGGTAATATAGTTGAGCCTTCTCCAATAATAGAAAAGTACTCTGCTGATACGTTAAGGCTCTTTATCCTCTTTGCTTCTCCTCCAGAAAAGGAATTGGAATGGAGTGATGAAGGTGTTGATGGGATGTGGAGGTTCCTTAATCGCGTATGGAGACTCTATGAAGAATTAATTCCTGCTTTAAGTAGCAATGATGATGCTGTAGATAGTGGGATAGAAAGAGAACTTATAAGATGGAGACATATAACGGTAAAGAGAGTAACAGAGGATATAATAGAGAGATTCCATCTAAATACTGCAATAAGTGCACTGATGGAGTGGAGTAACTTCCTTAGTGGAAATATAGAAGCTGTAAAGAAGTCAAAGAAAACTATCCTTAAAGATACATTGGAGACCTTTTTAATCCTTCTTTCTCCATTTACACCTCATATAGCAGAGGAGTTATGGGAAAGATTAGGACATAAGGAAAGCATATTTAAGGAGAGATGGCCAAAGCATGATCCAAACCTTATGAGACAGTTTGAGTATGAACTAGTAATTCAGGTAAACGGAAAGTTAAGGGACAAAATAAAGACTGACGAAAGAGATATGGAGAAGCTAAAGGAGATAGTTCTACAGCTTCCTAGAGTAAAGAAATTTATCGAGGGTAAAGAGATAAAGAATATTATTACTGTTCCAGAAAAACTTATAAATATAGTAACTGACTGAGGTGACTAATAGAGAGAAATATTTAATAGGTATAATTATAATCTTAATTGGGGCTCTTCTTTTCTCTCTAAATAGACCAGTTAGAGAGGAGAGTAAAGAGCTCCCTATTGTTATAGAAGAGGAAGAACATAGTCCTGTTAAAATTGCTGTTCACATAGGTGGAGCGGTAAGGAATCCAGGTTTATACTATATATCAGTGGATTCAAGAGTTGCTGATGCTATTCAGATCGCTGGTGGTCCAACGCCTGATGCAGACTTAGATGCGATAAATCTGGCAAGCAAGTTGATTGATGGTTCAAAGATTCTTGTTCCTTCTAAATTGAAGAAATTAGATATTTCCTCAGGTTCAAATACTAGTCTGGGGGAAACATCAGTAGGTGCAAGTGTTAAAAAGATAAATATAAATACTGCAACTGCCAAAGAATTAGAGGAATTACCTGGTATAGGACCTACCCTTGCAGGTAAAATAATCTCTTATAGAGAGACAAATGGTCCATTTAAGAATATAGAGGATATAAAAAAGGTATCAGGTATTGGTGAGAAAAAGTTTGAAGCCATAAAGGATTTGATTATTGTGGAATGAGATAAAAGGTAGGCCTAGTTTAATACTTCTTTTCTCTACAATTATTGGGATTCTCCTTTTTAGATATACAAATTTAATCTTTTTCCCGCTTCTAATCTTGGCATTAGTGTTTTTGTTTATAAAAGAAAAATTGACTCTAGTCTTAATGGTGATACTTTTAAGCTCATGGTGGACTACTAAAAACTACAATAGATATATGGTTTCTATAAAATCTATAGAGGAAATCTCAGGTTCAACAGTTAATATAACCTGTTCGATAAAAGACATATCAAAATATAGGCTAAAGGTCAAAAACGTAATATTAAACAATAAGAGATACTATGGGATACTAGATGTAAAAATAAAAGACAATATTTATCAGCATGAAGATAAGCTATATATTATTGGAAAGGTCTATCCGAGTAGGATAACTAATATAAGTGAGAGACGATTTCAAGAAAGGGTTATAGGCACTGTGTATCCAAGCAAGATAGAGATTTTATCTAGGCAAAACTTCTCCCTTAGAAGGTTTCTCTACAATGTAAAATCTAGGATAAAAAGCCGAGCTTCAGTCTATCTTGATGATGAAGAAGCTGAACTTATTATGACCATGGTCTTAGGTATAAGCGAAGAGCTCCCATATGAAATCTACAAAAAGTTTAAGGTTACTGGTCTCATACATACATTAGTGGTCTCTGGGACACAGGTTTCTATAATTACATCCAGTATAATGCCATTCTTGTCAGGCTTATGGCTAATTTTACTTTTCCCTTTAATTGTTTTGTATGCTTTTATTACAGGACTAGAGATAAGTGTAGTAAGGGCAAGTATTATGATGGGTATAAATATCTTAGCCCATGTAATATATGAGGATTACGACCCTCCTTCGAGCTTGGCATTCTCTGGTCTACTGATATTAGCTTTTGATCCATTGTCTCTTTTTGGATCGAGTTTTCAGTTGAGTTTCTTAGCTACTTTTAGCCTTGTATGTATCTCGCCATATATAAGGATAAGAAAATTAAATTTTGTAATGCCAACATTAATAGTGCAGGGAATTTTGGCTCCGTTACTTTTATATAAGAATGGTTCTCTACCTCTAATAAGTTTCCCGATAAATATAATATTATCTCCGCTGATTTCTCTCTTAACTATTGGTGGCTTTATACTCTCTCTATCTACGTTCACCCTTCCACTTGTTACTCAGTTAATAAGCATTATAATAAAGCCAATTACGTATCTTTTGTTACGTATAGTAACTTTAGGTAACAGTATAACCTATGAAATCGTTTATAATCCGAGTATAATAGAACTAGTATCAATGTATATTATTATTGGAGGATTGATCTATATTGGATATACCAGATTATATAAAGATAATAAATGAACTAAAGACTGAAGAAATCTCCCATCTTTATGTCTTAATTGGGGATTGGGATTTTCTTAAAGATGATATCGTCTCAAGAATCTACAAACTCCTAAAAACTAAAGGGGACACAGTGATAGTGAGAACAGAATCTGATGTAGAATTAGATAGGGAGATAAGAAACGCAAGAAATGTCCTGATACCAACGGTAAAACTCATTGTAGCAAAGCTTAGTAATCCTCCAAAGCTTAAGACTATTCCAGATGATATATACTTAATTATAGACACAAATATCCCAATTAAGATACCCAAGAGTAAGCAAGTTTTCCTATCACCACTTAATCCCAGAGAGATTGATATATACATAAGAGAGATTATAAGGGGCTTAGCTAAGTACTATGAAAAGGTGATAGGAGAAGACTCCTTAGTTACACTTTCCAAAGCCCTTATGCAAGCCCCATACCTTCTCCTCTCTGTATGGAATACACTATTGCTCTTAGTAGGGGATAAAGAAAAGATAGAGGAAGAAGATGTGAGAGATGTAATAAAAAGTATCCCCACACTTGCAGGCTTTCAGATTATAGACCTTTTAGAGAGAAGGCAGATATCTGAGGCGCTCTTTTTATTAAGAAAAGAGTATTATCCTGACAGTGAAATAATGCAGTTACTCTCAGCCTTAAGGAGAAGATATAAATTGATTTTGTATGCAAAGACGCTAGAGCTTCAGGATTCAGAATTAGCAAAGACTTTCGGTATATCTAGCGGATATGCAAGATTTATCATCAATATAAGCAGAGATTATCCGTCTGATGAGCTAATTAAAAAAATAAAACTCCTTCTCTCAGCTGAGAGAAGGATAAAAACAGGAGAGGTAAAACCCAAAGAGGGCCTAGAAGACTTTATAATCTCTCTAGGCCTGAGCAGTTAATGATTGAGACTCTAATAAACTGAGTCTCTTCATTAGTCTTGATTTCTTTCTGCTTGCAGTATTATCGTGTATAATATTCTTTTTAGCCGCCTTGTCTAATAAGCTACAAACAAGACTTATCTGTGATTTAGCAGCATTTACATCCTTTGCCTCTATATATGCTAAAAACTTCTTAACCTCAGTCTTAATTCTAGATTTAACTGCCTTATTTCTTTCAGCCTTTCTCCTAGAAGCTCTAAGCTGTTTCTCTGCAGACCTTGTGTTTGGCACTTATTCAACCTCCATCCTTTATCTCAAATTTTCTCTAGAGAGTATATCATAATCACATCCAAACTTTCAAGAGTCAGTATTGTGTCATTCTATACTCATATATACTATCTTTGTCTTCGTTGGCAAAGTGGATTTTGAAATCTTCATTGTCTTGCTCATCTTTTCTAAACCAGGTATAATCTTTTTTATATCGTCTAGAGATGCCAAGACCTTCAGCCCATATGGGTCTATTCTATAGTGCATAATAATAGCTATCTTGGGATTTATTTTTTGTATGATACTTAAAGCCTTCTCAGCATCAATAGTGTAAAATCCACCAGCAGGTATAAATACTATATCTGTCCCTTTAAGTTTCTCATACTGTTCCTGTGTAAGCTCGTCCTCTCCATAATCGCCAAAATGAGCAAAACTGACATCATTTAACGTCCACTTAAAGATAATATTATTACCTCTTAGAGTTCCACTTTTATTGTCATGAAAAGAAGAGATTGCTACAAACTTTATTCCTTTGGCTTCTGCGTTATCTCTAATTATTATAGGATTTCCTTTTACCATCGAGATATTATTATGGTCTCCATGAGTATGACTTGCTGTTACAATATCTGCAGTTACATCTGGCATAGGAAAACCAACAGCAGGATTAAAGGGGTCAGTAATGATAGAAACAGAGCTAGATTTTATCAAGAATGTAGAATGACCAAAATATGTTATCTCAACGTCATTCTTACCTCCGTATAGAGTTCCTGCAGAAATCGCTAATATAAATGCAGTTAATAAAATCTTAGAAAACATTTCTCATCCCTCCCTTATATTTTTATTTACCTAAATTATAACCCAATAAATTCTATTATTCTAACTAAAAGCTTCTTAATATCTTCAATATTAGATAAACCTGTTCATTATCAATTTCCAAATATATGAACAAGTCTACCCCTAAATCTTGCCATATTTCTCAATACAGACAGAAAATCGTCTTCAAAAGCTCTATATTCTACAAGGACTTTAAACGTATCAACATAATCTAGTGGGGGGCTAAAGCTGTTTTACGATATCATATGATTGTAAATATCTATAGCCAATTCTATAGCAGTTATAAGATTATACTTTGCACTGTCAACCTTATACGGGTCCCTAAAATTTCATCCTTTCCTATCCTACTTAATGCGTCTAACTTACTTAGAGTTCTCCGCATTTCAAATATCAGCCTAGAAACTTTATCTTTATTATAGTGGAGCATTTCTAATCTCCTTTAGATATTCGTCTATTAAATGCTGATAATCAAAATATCTCCTAAAAACTAGACTCTCAAAATCAGACCTTAGAAAGCTATCTCTACCTAACACGACAATCTTATCTTTTAAGACATTATATACAATCCAAGAGGTACCTCATTAATAATTCTTACATTAGAGAGTTTTTGGATTTTATCCTCTAATATCTTCTCTAATTCAAACTCTATATCTAAGACTCTTTCTTTACAAAAATCAGACATATAGATTGTCACATCTATATCGTTGTATTTATCAGAATTAACAAAAGAACCAAATATATAAGCAAACAATATATCCTCTCTTTTTTCTAATTCATCCTTAATTTCAATAATTTTCACATTTATAAAAAGATTATATTATAGGAATCTTCACATCTGTGCTCTCTATCTTATTAAAAGTTGATGGCTTTAGAAAGGGCATATTTTAGGTTATAATATTAAAAATTGTTTTTAAAGGAGGGCTAAATGAGTTTATCGGTTGGTTATGGAGAGAGTATAATTACCCCTTCTCTGTCTCTCAACATTGACCTCACTGGATATGGGTTCTATCTAGAGAGGAAAGGAGAAAATGTTCTATCTGACCTAAAGGTTAGGACATTGTATCTAGAAGATAGTGCGCACAAAATCATTCTTTTGAGTTGCGACTTAATAGGATTCTCTATAGAATTCGCAGACATTCTTAGAAAGGAAATAGCTGAGAGAGAAGGGATAGATGGGAAAAATGTATCGATAAGCTGTATCCATACACATTCTGGACCTACCGTTCAAGCATTAAGAGGGCTAGGAGAGGTTAACGAGGAATATCTAAACGAGGTAAAAGAAAAGATCTTATCTACTGTGGAGTATGCTAAGAAGGATCTAAGAGGATCAAGAGTTTATTACCATAGTGAGATTATAGAACCAATTGGATTTAATAGAAGGCTAAGAAGATTTGAACCTATAGACCCACACCTAAATATCTTATTATTTAAACGAGATGATAGGAATATATTCCTGACAAATTATGCCTGCCATCCAGTAGTCCTTGGGAGGACTAAAGATGTATCGGCAGACTGGCCAGGAGAACTAGTTAGATTCATAGAGAATGGAGGAGATAGCTGTATATTCTTTCAAGGGTTCTGTGGTGATATAGACCCAGTAACAAATATGAATAGGTGGGGAGAGGGAACAAAAGGAGACATAGAACTCCTAGGTTATATAGTTGCTACTAGGGTATTAAAGGCTAAAAAGTATGGGAAAGAGATTAAGGATACTAAGGTAAGTGTAGTAGAAGATAGGATAAAGCTTCCATTACAGATCCCCTCCGAAGAAGAGATGAAAGAGGATGCAAGATATTGGCTAGAGGTATATAAAGAAAATAGAAATGCACAAAGGTTTATAGAAGAATGGCTAAAAGAAGCAGAATTTTCCTATGAACGTCTTAAAGAAAATCCATACATAGATAATGTCCCAATACAAGGGATAAGTATTGGAGAAGTAAAAATCATAGGTATACCAGGAGAAGTATTCTGCCAATATGGATTAAAATTAAGAGAAAGATATCCTATGATGCTTACTTTTGGATATACAAATGGTCTAGTAGGATATATCCCAGTTAAAGATGCCTATAAGAATCGAGAAGATTATGCTGCGTATATTGCCCCTAAAATTTTTAACGTATTTCCCTTTTCTCTAGATATAGAGGATATAATACTAAATGAGGCTTTTAAAATCTTAGACAGAATCTAAAAGGGTTTATAAAGATTATGATTTCTCCTATATAACTCTGGCGGTGGATAATAACTTTCAATTTGAAGAGTGTAAATAAAGCCCTCCTTAAGTAAAAGGTTAACAGCCAGTCATTTACGTCTGTCTATTCAGAAGGTTAGAAATTATATAGGTGATTACTCGCTCATTGGGCACTTTTGAGATAATCACTACGTTATCATAAACCCCTTGACTATCATCTTACTTGGTG
>JAOACC010000024.1 GCA_026418035.1 bacterium | reverse complement strand
ATCTAGCGGTAATGGAGGTTACCAAGAAGTGGACAGGAAAGATAAAAGATTGGCATCTAATACTGGCAGAGCTAGCTGTCTATTTTGAGGATAGATTGGGAGGACACCTGTAATTATGAGATACCGGGAAATTTATACTAGTTTCTTGACAGACCCATTAAGCATTCTTTTCTACTTCTTTGTTCTTAATTTAAGTAATCTATATTCTTTAGCAAATCTATCTCCATCAAAACCAGGATCATCAAGTGGTAATTCTTCTAAAAATACTCTTACACCATAAATTTTAGAGTATCTGCATGCTAGAGCAATTTTTATAGACTCTAAAAGTTCTTCTAAGGTAAATGGGAATGGTTCTTCATCTTTAAAATAACTTATTACTTTATCTAACAACGGACGATATATCTTTGAAGAGTCTACATTTATAGTGTATATCCCCTTTGTAGTAGTCACAGTCATATAAAAATGATGAGTAGGACTCTTTAACTGAAGGATAACCTGTATACCATTTTTATAATCTATGTAGAAAAGATCTGAAATGTTACTACCTAAATATCTTACCGAATGAACCCCTACTCCTAAGAGTCCTTGAAACATTTCAATACCATGAATACCATAATTAAAGGAATCATTACTAGTACTAGCAAACACACTTAATATATCCCCTCTATCTTCAGATTTAAATGATTCAATCTCTTGAGCGTATCTTAAAGATGACCCACCAATAATTTTAGCTCCATGTCTTTCTAGCTCTAAGAGTCTAAATAAATCCTTCATATTACCGACTATTGGTTTATCTATGAATACCCCTTTGCCAGCATTTATAAATGGTAGGGCTCTTTCAAGATGAAGGTCCCAGTTACAACTTTGGATAAAGGCGACATCTACCAAATTTACCATCTCTTCTAGTGTTTTACACACTTTAGGGATACCATTTTCTCTAGCAAATTTTTCTGCGTATCCTTCTTCGTAAACAGTCCCTCCATCCCAACAGGCTACTACTTCTACATCATTTCTCTCTTTTAAAATCTTTAACCAACTACCTGGATGTGATGTATCTAAATCTACAAAACCTATTTTTAACATCTTTTTCCTCCTAATTTTAATAATATCTTTTTTGACTCTTTGCCAACTTTAGATACTCACTACCATAAAGGTCTAACCTAGTAATAGCCTGAAGGTCCTCCCTTATATGGTCTGGTTCTCTTATACCAACACAACCACTCGTCAATCTAATCTCATCTAGATCTAACTTAGCAATAGCAATGCCTTCTCTTCTGCCGGTATCTGCTATTATATCTCCATTATGATCTACTATATATGCTCTTCCAGGTCTGAATCTTCCAGCATATGGAGCATAAGGTGGTCTACATGCATAGTTAGATTGAACCATTATCATAGAATTATCTAGTGCTCTGGCTCTAAACTGAGTCTCTAGAGCGAATTGGGTAGGTCCATGTGCCATTGTAGGCCAAAAAACAATTTCTGCCCCTTTAAAGGCATATATTCTTACTATCTCTGGGAAATATATGTCCATACAGATCATAACCGCTATTTTCGCAGACTCAATATCAAAAACAGGAAACTCATCTCCAGGTGTGATGCCTATCGACTTTACCTCTGAAGCAGTTGGTTGAACTTTTCTATAAAAACCAGCTATTTCTCCTTTTTTATTAAAGATTGTTGCTTGATTGTAGAGCTTTTCTCCGTCTCTTACTGGATAGGTAGCTATTATAGAGATACGATATTCTTTGGCAATATTAGAAAGATTATTACTTAGGGGTCCAGGGACAGTCTCAGCAGAAGTAGAAATTGATATACCCTGGACATTTATTATATTGAAGCATTCTGGCAAACAGACCATATCCGCCCCTCTGTTAGAAGCTTCCTTGATATAGAATATTGCCCTATCTATATTCTTT
>JAOACC010000010.1 GCA_026418035.1 bacterium | reverse complement strand
TATCTCAGTAACATATGCACCACTATTTATACCCATAGCGGTAACCGCAGCGGTAAAAGGGGGAAGATTTATTCCTAAAGAGGGAAGTCCAAAATAGACAAGGAATAGCTGGGCTAAGAGAGGAGTCCCTCTTATTACTTCTATATATATTGTAGAGGGGATTAAAAAAATCGGATTCTTTGAAACCCTAGCTATTCCGCCAAAGATACCAATAATTACCCCTAACCCTACCGAAATAATAGTAAGCTCTACAGTCATTAAGGCACCCTTCCCTAAAAGGGGAAGTATACTTCTCAAAAATGAAAAGAAAGGTTCATTAGTCATAAGCTGGCGTTACCAACTAGCCCATTTCTCTCTGAGCTTTTCTATAACTCCCTCCTTCTTCAACCTAGCTATAACTATATTTATCTCTCTTAGAAGTGCCTTATCCTCCTTACGAACAGCTATTCCATACTGCTCTTTTGTAAGGAGTTTGTTTATAACCTTAAGACCCTTAGTGCTCCTAACAAATGCTAAAGAGGTTAAATCATCAGCTATTACTGCATCTACTCTCCCGTTCTTAAGTTCTAAGAATGCACCATCTACGGTTTCAAATTTTCTAATCTCTTTTATCCCAGGGAGAGATTCTGCATAAAACTGTCCTGTAGTTCCCAACTGAACAGCAACTATCTTACCCTGCAGGTCTTTCTCGCTCTTTATTCTATTATCATCTTCCCTTACCGTTATAAGCTGACCCGCATTGTAGTAGGGGATAGAAAAATCTACCTGTTTAGCCCTCTCTGGGGTTATAGTCATAGCAGAGATAATAATATCAAACTTTTTAGCTAAAAGAGCCGGTATAATGCCATCAAAACTTGTATTTACAACTCTAAGTTTTACACCAAGATGGTTTGCTATTGCCTTGACTATATCTATATCTATTCCTACAATATTTCCATCCTTATCTACAAACTCGAAAGGTGGGTATGCTGCATCACTCCCAACTACAAGCTCCCCTCTAGCCTTTATCTCGTCTATTATAGTCTTAGACCAAGCTACTGTAGAAAATAACATACAAAGAAGCAAAAACAACGTCACATACTTAGACATAAAAATACACCTCCATTATTTTTTTAAAATTATAACACAAAAGAGGAGACAAAATTTATGCAACTGCTCTTAGGTTCCTAAGGAAGTCTTCATTTCTTCTATACTTAGAGAGCTGTTCTATGAGTATCTCTGTAATATCTTCTGAGTCTATAGCACTTAACATCTTTCTTAATAGCCAAACCTTCTTTAATTCCTCCTCAGAGTAGAGCAATTCTTCTTTCCTTGTTCCTGACATTCTAACGTCTATAGCTGGGAATATCCTCTTATCGGCAAGCTTACGGTCAAGGTGTATCTCCATGTTGCCGGTCCCCTTGAATTCTTCATATATGACATCATCCATTCTGCTCCCTGTATCTACAAGTGCGGTGGCTATTATGGTAAGACTACCCCCTTCTTCTATATTTCTAGCCGATCCAAAGAATTTCTTAGGTCCCCTTAATGCGGTAGCATCTAATCCACCAGAAAGAGTTCTTCCTGTTGGAGGAACGACATGATTATAAGCCCTAGCAAGACGGGTAAGACTATCAAGAAGAATAACAACATCCTTTCTCATCTCTACTAATCTTTTAGCCCTTTCTAGGACTAACTCTGCTACCCTCACATGCTGTTCAGGTGGTTCATCGAAGGTAGAACTTATAACTTCTCCCTTCACTGAACGTTCCATGTCTGTAACCTCTTCAGGTCTCTCATCTATTAGCAAAACTATAAGATGAACTTCAGGGTGATTAATGGCAATACTATTGGCTATCTTCTTAAGGACAGTGGTCTTTCCCGCCTTTGGAGGAGAAACGATAAGCCCTCTTTGGCCCTTTCCTAGCGGAGCTATAAGGTCAATCATCCTGGTAGTTATGTCTTTCGGGTCTGATTCCATCACCAGTCTTTCTAGAGGATATATAGGGGTTAGGTCGTCAAAATGAGGCCTAATTCTAGCCTTATCTATTGGTACCCCGTTAACAGTCTCTACCCTTAGAAGGGCAGGATATTTCTCTTGAGTCTGGGGAAGTCTAATCGGGCCTCTTATGAGGTCTCCCATCCTAAGTCCTAACCTTCTAATCTGAGACTGTGAAACATATATATCCTGAGAGGTAGGAACATACCCATCATGTCTCAAGAATCCATAGCCATCTGGTAAGATCTCGAGGATTCCTTCTCTAACTTCTCCTACAGCTTCTCCGGGGATCTCTGTAGGCTGAGGAGCTTGGGTCTCCTGGATCTTTACTTCCTGCTCCTTCTTAATAGTCTCCTCTTTCTTCTGTTTTTCTTCACGCTCTTTTAAGACCTCATATATCTTTTCTGCTAGGTCCTTCTTATGCATCCTCCTAGCTCCAGTTATTCCTAGTTCTTTTGCTATTTCAAAGAGTTCAAGTATCTTCTTGTTCTGTATTTCCTCTAAAGTGAGCAAAACTTTACACCTCCTAAAAGATCTTTCTTTCTTTCCATAGAGTTTTTAATCTTTCCTTTATCTCCTTTTCTAAACCTTCATTAGAAGGCTCATAGTATCTTCTTCCTAAAAGTTCCTTTGGTAAATAATCCTGGAATACAAAGTGATTGGGATAGTCATGAGGATATACATAACCTGACCCCCCAACATTCTTAAGATGTCTAGGGACATCTCCCAATACCTCATCCTTTAGATCCTCTCTAACCTTAGATATTGCCTTATAGACAGAGTTACTCTTAGGTGCACATGCTATATATATCGCTGCCTGAGCCAGTGGTATTATAGCCTCTGGTAATCCCACATATTCCAAAGCCTGACTAGCACTTACCGCAACCACTAAAGCCATCGGGTCTGCATTACCTACATCTTCAGCGGATTGTATAATCATCCTACGGGCTATAAACCTTGGGTCTTCACCAGAATCTATCATCCTAACAAGCCAGTAGACGCTTGCGTCAGGGTCAGAACCTCTTAAACTTTTTATAAAGGCAGATATTAGGTTATAATGCTCATCTCCATGTTCATCATACCTAAAGATTCTCTCAGTAAAAAGCCTCTCTACATCCTCCGGCTCAATTATACTTCTCTTCTCACCTGAAACAAGAAGTGCGCATTCCTCAAGAAGATTCAAAGCCTGTCTTGCATCATTATTGGCATATCTTATTATAAGGGCCTTTGCAGATTCTGTAAGTTTCAAATTGAGATGCTTCAATCCCCTTTCATCAGTCATCGCCCTATCTATAATAATAGAGATATCCTCATCGGTTAACGGTTCAAGCTTTAATACCCTACATCTAGAGATTAGTGTGTTGTTAAGTGTAAAATATGGATTCTCTGTTGTGGCGCCAATAAGTATTATAGAACCATCCTCCACATATGGAAGTAGAACATCCTGCTGTGCCCTATTAAATCTATGTATCTCATCTATAAAGAGGATTGTCCCCTTCCCGTGTAATCTTCTATACTCCTCTGACTCTCCAAAGATTTTCTTAAGTTCGCTAACCCCACTTAGGACAGCATTTACTCTTACAAATCTACAGTTAGAACTCTTAGCAATTATAAGGGCAAGGGTAGTCTTCCCGCAACCTGGCGGTCCCCAGAAGATAATAGAAGGCGGATTTTCCTTTCTCTCTAAAATTCTCCTTATAAAACCATTGTCCCTAAGGAGATGCCTCTGTCCTAAAAATTCTTCAAGACTACTAGGCCTTAGTCTTACCGCTAAGGGTAAATCTTTCTTTATACCAAAATCAAAGAGATCACTCATACAACTATACTAACCTTCTTCTCTCAACCTTCTTCCCACAATAGGGACATACCCCCCAATTGGGTTCCAATGGCATCTTACAGTATGGACATACCTCAGACAGACCCTTCCCACAGTATGGACAATTATCCGCATCCTTCGGAATCATCCTACCACAAAATGGGCATTTCTTCTGATTTTTCTGTCTACTTCTTCCTATCAGCCAAAAAGCAAGAATAACAATTATAAAAATTACCCAAACTAATACAGGCAATTATTCCTCCCTACTCTATCGGTTCTACTATCTGTGGAAATCTGAGTTTTTTGTCAATAATTCTATTTACCCAAAAAGAGATACCCATAAATAAAAAACCAGAAATAATCTTAAAAATCTCCAAGGAAAAGAATGTTCCCCCTAAAATATACCCCATTAACAACGCAATAACAGGCACTATATATAGTATAAAGGCAGACAAAATGATATATTTATCCTCAGTTCTTATCTTTACCCTATCCCCAATCTTAACTGGAGTACTCATCTGAATTCTCAATAAAACAGTATCATCCTTACCAAAAGGACAAATTCCACAAGATTTACACCTTTCACTTCTAGGGATAGCAATCTCTACAAAATCCCCCTCAATCCTTATTACCCTTCCACTCGTTTCTGGTTCACTTAACATCTGGTTCTATTAGAGTTCCTCCTGTAATCTCAGAAGAGATTATCTCAAAACTTGAATTTAATACAAACTCTACATGAATCAAGTTAAAACACTTCTGTCCTAATACATCTTTCCTATAGATATAATGGCTTACCCTTCCTCTTTCATCATACTCAGGGGAAGGCTCACTCAACTTGTCTAATCTCACTCTTATTTCTTCTCCACATCTTTTGCACTTTACAGTGTAATAAAAATCTCTACTTTCTTGAGGCTTTCTCTGAAAAAGTCTAGAAAATAGACCCATAAAAATCTCCTTAAACCCCGCCATGCCGTATGCGCTTTGTTCCCGAACCCCAGGAACAAGTTTTGTGCCCTCCCGGAAGCTTCATGAAGCTTCTTTCGAAGCCTCTAATCCACCTCCGGAGTTAGGCACACCACGTGTGAGTGTTGGCTCGGAACACGTCTTGCGCAACTCGCACATGGCAGGGTTATTTTCTATCTATATAATACCACAATAACAAAATAACTTCAATATGCTCACCACTCTGGAATTGCAACAGTTTATGATATATCAAAAGAGGAAAATAATATTAGAATTAATCTCAAATGAATATAAAAATAGGGGGACCGTTTGGTCCCCCCTATTAAGTTATCTTTTGAAGAAGAACTGTTCAGGTCTAGCATTCTTAGGAGATCTAGTAGTATCATCCCAGAGAACACCATCAACAATGTTTTTGAGATTATTCTTTGCAACTACAGGCTGAGGTAACTCACCAACAAAACCTATTATCCAGATATTTCTCTTGTGTAAATTGACAATCTCCTTAAAGTATTTATCCCTAACCTTTTCATCAAAAGAAGACCTTGCCTTATCCCATAGTTCATATATCTTTCTAATATCTCCCTTAGGTTCTTCTCCGCTCTTTCCACCGCTAGTATACCAAAGTGCATAGAGAGGAGCCCAAGGACCATCAGTCGTTGTCCCAAGAAGTCTTCCCGGATCAGAAAGTACTGCAACATTCCTATCAAAGCTCCATACGCCTACCTCGATATCTCCAGTTTGACATCTAGTAGTGTATAGAGACCTCTCTAATGGTCTTATAGCAACCTTTACACCTATATTCTCCCAGTATTTCTTTATTAATAGAAGAACATCAGATGTTGTAGCTGAACCACCAACAAAATCGATAGTTACAGAAAGCGTCTTACCGTCTGGTCTTAATCTAAATCCATCTTTATCTCGCTTATTAAGCCCCATCTTATCTAGTAGCTCATTAGCTCTTTTAGGGTCATACTCTGCCCACATCTTCTCCCATTCTGAGTCATAGAATGCAACTCCACTTATAAGAGAAGCCTGTCTGGGTTTACCAAATCCTAGATAGATAAGTTTCCACATCTCCTCTCTATTTATAGCTACAGATAAAGCCTGTCTAAATCTTCTATCCTCAAATATCTTACGCAAAACAGGGTCTTTGACGTTTTGATTTAGGTATAAAGCATTATCTGCGCCGACTCCTTGCTTCCACAACACTACTCTATAGTCTCCCTTAGCTCTATTCTCCATAAGAAGCGTATAGTCAGGTATACCTATACCTCTCTCCTGATAGTCTAATTCTCCAGCTAAAGCCTTCATAACAATCATTTCATTATTCTCTACCAATGCATGAGTTATTCTGTCTATGTAAGGTAATTGATTACCCTCTGGGTCTATCTTCCAATAGTAGGGATTCCTTTCCATCACCTGTAAAGTGGCTGTATGGGTAGTAACCGCTCTCCAGGGCCAGAGGACAGGAAGTTCTGGATTCTGTAGCCAACCACTAGTATCTCCACCCTTTGAACCAAAGAGTTGATACCATGCTTGAACTCCCGCTTCTTTTGCCATAGCATCAAGTTTTTCCTTCGGAGTATATTTGGGATGGAATTGTTTTAGATAATGTTTAGGAAGGACAAACATATTATAGCCAAGCTTTGCCATAGTAACAAGAAACAATGGATTAGAATCTGCAAATTTCACTGTGAAGGTATACTTATCTACTATTGTTATCTCCATAGGTTTTCCGCCAGCTGTGAGCCAGGTAGGAAATGTCGGAGTTAGCTCTTTATTCAGGAAGACATCCTCATACCAGAATTGGACGTCTTCAGTAGTGAGAGGTACACCATCAGACCACTTTATACCTTCTCTTAACTTGAATGTATATACCTTAGAATCTCTTGAAACCTTCCAGCTCTCTGCTATATTGGGAAGTATCTTGACTCCATTTTTATCAAACATAACAAGGTGCTCAAAACAGATCTTATTAGGTCCCCATTGATCTGATAAACCTCTCCAAGCCCTTCTTATCGTACCGCCATATTGGCCGATCTCTTCAAATGGTGTTACTACCAGAGGATTCTTTGGTAATCTCTGTTCAACTGGTGGTAGTTTTCCCTGTTTTACTAACTCAGCTAATTGTGGAGCCTCGTTGAATCTTGTAATCTTTCTCCCAGTAAGCTTCTCATACTCAGAAAGATTATAGTATTCTCCAGGAATCACTTTCTCTTGGGATAGTGCAATACTAGAACCTTCAAAGACTAAACCTAAAAGAACTAATAGACAAAGACCTACTTTTAACAATCTATACATCTCTCTCGCCTCCTTATGAAAATCTTCTCCAGATAAGATTATATGTTGCCTATATTGTCCTGTCAAGTTAATTACCGTTTTTTTATATTAAACAAATCAATCTCCTAAGAGGCCCCTATCTTCTCTATCTATCTCAGCCCGCTTTTCTTCCTGATATAGCTTTACCTTCTCCATCAAATCCTTATTCTTTAGGGCAAATATCTTTGCAACTGCAAGTCCAACCTGTTCTGGTTCTAAAACTGTCAAAGGAGAAACACCTGAGGGCATCCTCAATGTTGACAAGATATCCATCCCAGCAAATCTATCACTATAAGGAGGACATGCTATAACTGGTCTAAATGTATTTGCATCAACAAATCCGCTGAGAGCATTACTTCTACCTGCAACAGTCACAAATACAACATCCTCCTCTTCATATTTCTTTATAATCTCCAAGACCTTTAGAGGAGTTTTGTGTGCAGAGGCTATTCTGATAATAGATTCGATACCAAAGGTCTTTAGGGTATCAGCTATCTTTTTAGACCATTCAAGGTCAGACTTAGACCCCATAATAATAACAGCTTTCACAGGATAAAACCTCCTTTTTTGTTAATTATAACATAAGCATTTAAGACATTTCAAAGGATTTTGTAAGATTACCCTACCTTTACTCTTACATATCTTTTATAGTAAAATCCTCTTATAAGTGGGAGGGATATAATATGGAACAGATGTCAGAGATATCAATAATATGGAATAGTTTGCTTGAAGAGCTAGAGCCTGTTTTGAGTCCGGCTAGTTTTGAGACCTGGCTTAAGACAGCAAAACTTATAGATATAAAGGATAATGTAGCAATAATAGCTGTTCCAAACTCATTCGCCAAGGAATGGCTAGAGAGTAGACTATTTCCTACATTAAAAAGTACACTTTCTGCGCTTGCTGGTAGAACAATCAATGTAAAGATTACTGTGGATGAGTCTATTATAGAAAAATCAGCTACCACATCTAGTAAGACAAAACCAGAACAGACAGAACAAGATGTTCCTCAACTTAATAGTAGGTATACATTTGATACCTTTGTTGTAGGAAGTGGAAATAGAATGGCGCATGCTGCTGCTGTTGCGGTTGCAGAAAATCCTGGCAAGGCATATAATCCTCTCTTTATATATGGAGGGGTTGGATTAGGAAAGACTCACTTAATGCAAGCAATAGGACACTATGTAATATCAAAAAAGGCAGGATTAAAGGTTGTTTATATCTCATCTGAACGTTTCACCAATGAACTTATAAACTCTATAAGGGACCATACCACGGTAGAATTCAGGGGAAAATACAGGAGTGTAGATCTATTGCTAATAGATGATATACACTTCCTAGCGGGAAAAGAGACAACACAGGAAGAATTCTTCCATACCTTTAACGCTCTATATGAAGCAGGAAAACAGATAGTAATCTCCAGTGATCGTCCTCCAAAAGAGATACCAACATTAGAAGAGAGACTCATATCTAGATTCGAATGGGGGCTTACTGTAGACATACAACCACCTGATCTAGAAACTAGAATAGCCATACTTAGGAAAAAGGCAGAACTAGACCTTATATCTGTTCCAGATGAAGTAATAAACCTTATTGCAGAAAGGGTTGTCTCAAATATAAGAGAACTCGAGGGGGCTCTCATAAAGGTTATTGCATCTGCATCTCTAACTAAAAGGCCAATAACCTTAGAATTAGCCAAGGAATGTCTTGCATCATTATTTACCGATAGTAAAGAGAAGAAGCATCCGGCAACGATACCAGAGATACAGAAAGTAGTTGCTGAATATTACGGCATATCTATAGATGAGATGAGGGGTCAAAGAAGGACAAGAGAATCTGCCTTTCCAAGGCAGGTAGCTATGTATATAGCCAGAGAAATTACCAACGCATCTTTACCAACTATAGGAAGGGAGTTTGGGGGAAGGGATCATTCTACCGTTATATATGCCTATGAAAAGATTAAAGATGCAATTAGACAAGATCCTGAGATTGCTAGGACAATTAATCAACTTATTAACAGGTTTATCAGGGTATAGTGTGTGGATGATGTGGATAATTATCTTTAAACTTGTTAAATTTGTGGATAACCTGTGGATAACTTTAAAGTTATCCACAAATTTATCCACAGGTTCCATAGTGAATAATAGAAGGCTCTATATACTTTTTCCACAGTACAAACTAAACTATTATTGCTACTAAAGTTTTTAAAAACTTATAGTAGAGATACTAGTAATTCCACAGGAGGTAAAAATGCAATTTGTATGTAATAGAAAAGATTTAGAAAAAAGGGTTCAAATAGTAACAAAGATTATTCCATCGAGAAGTACAAAGGATAGTCTTGGTTCTATTCTGATAAGGACTGAGGCTCCAGATAAACTTTATCTCTATGCAACAAATATAGAGATGAATATAGAGACACTTGTTCATTGTAGCACTGATGAGTCTCAGAGTTTTCTTGTATCTGCAAAGCTATTTAAAGATATTATAGATAGTCTCACATCAGAGTCTATAATTGGTATCATAGAGGATAAGACACTTGATATTAAGGCAGGAGATACTATTTATCATATACCGACCCAAAACCTACTAGATTTTCCGCTTCCTGAAGAATTTTTCCCAGAAAGAGAGATATTTATAAGGTCAGATATTCTTAAAAATGCAGTAAAGAAAGTTTCTCCTTTTGTAGACAAAAGTAATGTAAGACCTGTCTTATCTGGAATATTTATAGATTCTAGAGAGGATGAGGTAAGATTAGTAGCTACAGATGCAAACAGGCTAGCAGTCAAGAAGATTCCTATAGAGGATATTGGAAGCAGTGTGATACTCCCTGCACTTAGTTTAGAGACATTTACCTCTGCAGATTTAGATGAAGAAATAGTTATAGACTTCTCTAATTCCAAAGTAAGATTAAGAAGTAGTGGTATAAGCCTAGTTACATCTATAATAGATGGAAACTTCCCACAGTATGAAAGGGTAATACCCTCTGAGTTTGTATCTACAATAAAGTTAGGCAAAGATGTTTTAAGAGAATCCATAAGGAGAATACTGCCTATCTCTAGAGAGGAGGACTACGCAGTTAAATTTAGTATAAAGAAAGGAAAGCTTATATTAAGTGCTAAATCACACATTGGTGTTGTATTCGACGAGCTATCTGTAGATACAGATGGGGATGAGATGGAGGTTATATTCTCTGCAAACTATATAACGGATTTTCTATCTGTAGATGAAGGCATTATTACAATAAAGATATCTGGAGCGAAAGACCCAGCTTTATTTACATTTGATAGCGATCCTGAATTTATATATGTCACAATGCCAATGGAGTCAGAATGAAAGATGTTTATATATTTACAGAGACAATAACATTGGGGCAATTTTTAAAGTGGGCAAGTATTGTCCAGACTGGAGGAGAGGCTAAAATACTTATACAACAAGGTCTTGTTTCTGTAAATGGTAAGGTGGAGACACAGAGGGGAAGAAAATTAAAAGAGAATGATATAGTAACTGTCAAAGGACAGGGGGACTTTATTGTCAAGAGAAAGATTTTATGATACTTAATAGTATTGAACTTCTTTCTTATAGAAATTATTCTCATTTGATACTGAGTTTTGATCCCAATATTAACATATTTATTGGTCCTAACGGTGCTGGAAAGACTAACCTTCTGGAGGCAATATACCTTTTATCTAGCGGTGAACTAAAGAGAGGAAGAAAAGATACTGAGGCTATAAGTTGGAATGAGCCATTTACCTGGATTAGAGGAGAGGTTTCTTATGAAGACGGTAGAGTATTGAAATTAGTTACTCAAGTAAAAGATGATGGAGAGAAGGCTTTTTCTGTAAATGGCAAGATAACTCCGCTTAAGAGATACTTGGGTTCCTTTTATACTATATCTATCTTCGATAATGATTATGAGATAGTAACGGGAAGTCCAGATAAGAGGAGGGCTTTTCTTGATGAATTTGTCATAAATATTGATCCAGAATATTATTTTATACTAAATAGATATAAGGATATACTTATAAGAAGAAACAGATTGCTAAGAACTAAGAATTTTGACAGGAGGCTTTTGGATTCTCTCACCGAACTATTAATTGAGCTTGGAGAAAAGATAATAATAGGTAGACATAGGACCATATCCACATATAACAGATACTTAAAAAGGGAAGGGGAAAGATTTGGAATAGATGTAAAAATAGAAGCTTCATATATAACAGAGGATATAGAAGAAAGTCTTAAAATTTACAAAGAAAGATTTAATTCTTCTAGAGCTAAGGAAGAAGTCATAGGTATAACTCTTGTTGGACCTCATAGAGATGATATCTTAATAAAGATAAACAATAAGGATAGTAGAAGTTTTGCCTCTAATGGAGAGGTTCAGGTGATACTATTTCTTTTGAAGATTGCACAATTAGAGTTGATAAGAGAATTGAAAGGTTATAAGCCAGTGCTACTTATAGATGAATTTCTAAATAGACTTGATGAAAGAAACATCAAGACTATTCTATCTGCTATAGAGGAAAAATCACCTCAACTATTTGTATCTATGATTTCTAAAAAGGAGATTGGAGTACATGGGACAATCTTTAGTATAGATAGAGGGGATGTTATCGATGAAGAGTCTTTCTAATGTATTACTATCCCTGCCATTACGTAGGTATTCCTTCCTTCCCATAGTCTGGAAAAGGGTAGTTGGCGAGAATATAGCTAAGTTTGCCCAGGTAATATACTATAAGGATGGAATTCTCTTTGTTGGTGTTCCTTCAGGCACGCATGCTGCTGAACTCTCAACTTATTCTGATGAGATAATGGAAAAATTGAGCAAAGAGCTCGATGTGCCGATTAATGAGATAAAATTTAGGACCTATGAATTTCATATCAGATTTGAAAAAGACTTAAATCTAGATGACCTTACAGAAGAGGATAAAAGATATATAAACTCTATAGTTTCTAATATAAAATATCCACAGATAAGAGAATCCGTATTTAAGATTATAGGATATCATATCTTGAGAAAGAGAAAGGGATTATAATTTATTATATGCCCCGGCAACGCCGGGGCATTATTTTTACTTCTTAAAGAACCACTGTTCTGGTCTAAATACTCCAGGTGCACCTGGATGCCATGGGAATCCAGACTCTGGGACGTTTCTAAGATTATTTTTTACTATGCCCATAAGCCAAGGTACTCCAGCGGTTCCTATAACCCAGAGGTTGTCACCGTGAAGTTTCATTGCCTCCTTCAATACAGCTATCCTTTTAGCTTCACTTGTAGTTGCATAGAAATCTTCATTCATTAGTTTCCAAAGTTTTTTCACTTCTTGAGGAGGCTCCTCTCCAGTTTTTCCTCCACTTACCAGCCAGCTATACCAAAGTGGACACCATCTAGTGTTAGGTGCAAGGTCTCCAGAGTACCCATCTGCACTCATAGCAATGGTAAATGTATTCATCTCATGTTCGTTTGCCGGATGTCTTGTCTCAAAGAGTGACCTTTCCATAGCCTTTATTTCTGCTTTTATACCTATCTTCTTCCAATATTCTGTTATTAACTGCATAATATCTATGCTCGGTAGATGATGGGTAGAAGCATCTATAGTGATTGCTAAAGTCTTTCCATCAGGACGTAATCTATATCCATCTTTATCTCTCTTGGTTAATCCTAGAGAATCTAAAATCTTATTGGCTCTATCTACATCATAATTTGTATATGACTTATCAGCTCTTTCCACATAGGCAGGATGTGAAGGAGTAAGGTATCCGTGGCAACCTTCTCCTAGTCCTTTAAGGGATAATTGATTTATGTCATTTCTGTTAATAGCCAAGGATAAAGCCCTACGGAACTGTTTATTCTGGAAAAGAGACCTTAAGGCAGGGTCTTTGACATTCTGATTAATAAAGATTGCAGCAGTACTTGTTATAAGCCCAGCATATTTTATTATCCTATAGTCTCCTTTTGTTCTATTCTCCATAAGTAGGGTATAGTTGTCATAGAGATTCCAGACATGTCTTAGTTGGAAGTCTATTTCTCCTGCCGCCAATTTCATTACTATCATCTCTATATTAGATACCAGCTCTCTCCTTACCCTATCTATATAAGGAAGTTGATTACCAGCAGGGTCAATTTTAAAGTAGTAGGGATTTCTTTCCGCTATATGATATGTAGAGCTTAAAAGATTAGTCGTCTTGAATGCAGACATCTCTGGAAGTTCAGGATTTAGTGCCCAGTCACTCTTTTTAGCAAAGAACTGATACCAATTATTAAAACCTTCCTTCTTAGCTAGCTCTTCTATCTTTTCTTTAGATGTATATTTGGGATGGAACTGCTTTAGATAATGTTTAGGTGCATAGAGATCCCAACCTTCTGCTACCCTTGCTACAAAATATCCATAAGGATCTTGAAATTTGAACCTTACTGTGTAGTCATCTATTTTTTCTATTGTGACTTGTTTACCCTTCATTGTTAACCAAGTAGGAAATGTTGGGGTAAGTTCTTTGTTTAGAAGTATATCCTCATAGTAAAACATAATATCGTCAGCTGTAAATGGTTCCCCATCAGACCACTTTAGGCCCTTTCTCAGATAAAAGGTGAATGTTTTACCATTATCAGAGACCTTCCAGGCTCTAGCCAGATTTGGATGTATCTGTTTATGGAGATTATCCCAATAAACTAATGGTTCATGAATTGTTCTCCACCAACCGGTCTTATCACCCATACCAAGATGGGCTTCTCCCCTTAATGTTCCTCCATATTGGCCTATCTCTTCAAATGGTATCTGAACGACTGGTTCGTCTGGTAGTCTCTTTTCAACTGGAGGAAGCTTCCCCTGCTTTACCAGTTCGGTAAGCATAGGGGCTTCATTAAATTTGGTGATTTTTGTTCCAGTAAGTCTTTGATAGTCAGACAGATTATACTGTCCCCCTTTGATTACTTCTTTCTTCTGAGCAAGACTTACAGGAACAATCGTAAAACTCAGAGATAAGATTAAACTTAGGATAACTAAGATTTTGATAGATCTTTTCATAATATGGTCCCTCCTCTTTGTTGTATTTTATACAACTTTGTATACTAATATTTTCTACATTCTATAACAGTAATACTGGGAGTGTCAATAGGGTTATTTAAAATCTACCCAACACTAAGAGTTAAAGAGTCTAGATAGTTAATCTCTTTACAAATAACTAGAAATTTTGTAGAATTTCTTTAACCAAAATGTTCGTAATACGAAAGTTAAGATGAACGAAGAGATCGAAATTCTATTAAACGATATATTGGCGTTAATAAAGAGTAGAAATAGAAAATTAATGGAGAAATATGACATTACCCCTCTTCAGTATAGGGCCCTGAAGATAATAAAGGAGAGACATCCTACCATGGGAGATCTATGTGATGCGTTATATATCTCTTCTAGTACTGTAACAGAACTTGTGGATAGACTTGAGGATAATAATTTGGTAGCTAGAGTAAGGAGTAAGGAAGATAGGAGAGTAATAACTCTAGAGATAACAGATGAGGGAAATGCTCTATTGGAAAAGATTCAGGAAGAAAGGCTTGAGGTTCTAAACAAGGCACTTAATCTTTTGGATGAAAGGGAGAAGGATGAAATAAGAGAGGCATTAATAAAACTGCGTAATGTATTGAAGGAGGATAAGGGTGAAGACGAGAGAAACTTTAGAAATTGAGAAAATGTCAGAAGAAAGTCGCCAACAGATATTGCCTGAATCTTTGGACAAGAAACATATACGATCCAAAGTAATTTCCCTATCTCTACCAGCCCTTCTTAATATGTTCCTTATTAGTTTTGTTGGTATTGCAGATATGATTATGGTAGGAAGACTTGGCCCATCTGCTATATCTGCGGTGGGGATGGTAAATCAACCAAATTTTCTTATCATATCTGTATTTATGGCTTTTACTGTAGGGACTACTGCATTGGTAGCTCGATTTGTAGGTGCAAGGGATGTAAAGAATGCTAAAAACGTTGCAAAGCAGAGTCTAGTAGTAAGTATCTTCTTTGGAATAGGGATATCTCTCTTCTTATATGTCTTTGCTCCACAGATTGAAAAAGGTATGGGGGCAGAACCAGATGTATTAGTCCTCGGTATAACCTATATGAGGATTATAGCTATGGGTATGACCTTTAATATTATTGCGATGATTATCGGTGCTATCCTGAGAGGCTCTGGGGATATGAAGACTCCTCTTATTGCTGATACAGTGGCCAATTTAACAAACATAGTTGGAAATTATATCCTTATATTTGGCAAGTTAGGTGCACCAGCCTTAGGCGTAGCTGGAGCTGCAATAGCAACATCTATTGCTAGATTTATCAGTATGAGTATATTACTCTATGTTTTATACAATGGTAAAACAATAGTTAGGTTATCTTTAAAAGAGAGCTATCGTCTAAATGGTAGTATTATAAAGAGGATATTAAATATTGGTATACCTTCTGCAGTAGAACAGTTTGTCCTTAGGTCAGGACAACTAGCTTTTGTAAGAATAATAGCAGAGTTAGGAACAGTTCCTTTCGCAACCCATCAGATAGCTATGAATATACAATCTCTATCTTTTATGCCTGGTCAGGCATTTTCCATGGCTGCCACAACTCTAGTGGGTCAACTTTTAGGTGCGAAAAAATCAGATATTGCTGAGGAAAGCGCTAGGCAGACAAGACTAATTGGTATGATGGTTGCTGGAGTAACAGCATTTATAATATTCTTTTTTGGAAGATACTTAATTATGCTTTATACAGATAATATTTCTATTATAGAGCAGGGAAGAACCTGCCTTAGAATTATAGCAGCAATTCAGCCAGCTCAATCTACGCAATTTATCTTAGCAGGAGCACTAAGAGGAGCGGGAGATACCCGCTTTCCTTTGTATTCAACTATGCTTGGTATGTGGGGTATGAGGGTTGCTCTATCTTATCTTTTTGTACTAGTCTTTAAGTGGGGTCTTACAGGTGCTTGGCTAGCTATAGCTTTTGATCAAGTAGTAAGAGCAATAGTTATATATAATAGATTCAACTCTGGTAAATGGAAGTTTATGAAGGTATAAATCTTAGCACATTCCAAGAGAACCTTGGTAACTCTACTTCTATCTTATTTTTATTAGATTCATTTATATTTAATACAGAAGACTGAGGTTTTACTCTATCTGGGTTTGAGATTGTATTACTTGCATATATATCATCGTCTCTTAAGACTATATGTTCAATCCTAGAATATTTAGCGTTACCTGCTATGTTGACTTCAAGGAGAGTAGATTCCTCGATAGATCTGTTTATAGCGAAGATTACTAAACTCTTACTTTCTTCATCATATAGAGCCACTCCTTCTACATAGGGGACATCCGTATATAGCTTACAGTCATATTTTGGAGAATCAATCTTAGTAAGAAGTACATCACCCTTAGCTGTATTGGATGCATGCATAAATGGATAATAGATTGTTCTCTTAAAGGCAATTCCTCCTGGCTGAGTAGTTATAGGAGCTATTACATTGACAAGCTGAGCAAGACAGGCTATCTTTACCCTATCTGCATTCTTTAATAGAGTTATCAACATACTTCCAAATAAAATGGCATCTTCTACGGTATAGTCTTCTTCGCATAAAGGTGGAGCAAATTGCCATGGCTCTACCTTTCTATCCCTCTCAGCAGAATGATACCAGACATTCCACTCGTCAAATGATATATTTACTGTCTTTTTACTTCTCTTTTTGGCTTTTATGACATCACAGAGACTTGCTACTGTCTTTATGAAATTGTCCATCTCTATAGACCTTGCTACAAAGGTTAACGTATCATCTTCTGGCCTCTTACGATAGTATATATGCATAGATATATAATCTACGTGCTCATAGGTGAGGTCCAACACTGTATACTCCCACTCTGGATACGTTGGCATCCATGGATTAGAGCTACCACATACTACTAGCTCTATGGTTGGATCAACCCATTTCATTACTTTAGCGGACTCTACCGCTAAACGTCCATACTCTACAGCAGTTTTATGTCCAATCTGCCAAGGTCCGTCCATCTCGTTCCCTAGACACCATACCTTTATCTTGTGTGGCTCTTTTACCCCGTGAGATATCCTTAGGTCGCTGTAATATGTTCCTCCAGGATAGTTACAGTATTCAACAATATTTCTAGCATCATCTATCCCTCTTGTACCCAAGTTTATAGCCATCATAACCTCAGAGTTAGCCTTTTTAGCCCAACTTACAAATTCGTTTATCCCAACCTCGTTAGGTTCAATACTTCTCCAGGCTAAGTCTAACTTTTTTGGTCTTCTCTCTTTAGGCCCTATTCCATCCTCCCAATTATAACCTGAGACAAAATTTCCTCCTGGATATCTTATTATAGGAGTATTTAATGCTTTTACTAGTTCTATTACATCTTTTCTAAAGCCTTCTTCATCACTAGATGGATGACCAGGCTCATATATGCCTGTATATACAGCCCTTCCTAAGTGTTCTATAAAAGAGCCAAAAAGTCTTCTGTCTAACTTTCCAATTTTATACTCATAGTCTAAAAACATCTTGGCTTTAAGCATAGGGAACCTCCTTTTGAGTTTTCTTTTTTAGATACTATTATATACTATTTTATCTGTCCCATACCTAAAAATCTTATCTTTCTTATAGAGATGTCTCCATTAGTGTTAGATAAGAATTCTGCGTTTATACTGACATCTTCACCAACTAATTTTTTTATCTGAGTCTTTAGCATATCTTTACCATAGTTAATAGCAAACCTCTCTGCCTCTTCGTATGTTTCAAATCTTTTATCCAATCCTACTACCCTATAACCCTTTATCTCTGCAGAGGAAACTATAGGAACTATCTCTAACTCTAAAGATCTTAAGACTCTTCCCCATCCTGCTCCGATAGCATTGGCTACCTCATAGTGTTCTGGAACTATAGCTGTTGTATCTAGCATCTCCGCTACATCGTATATAAAGCTCTTTATAGGAGCCCCTATACCTATTATAGGGAAAGGAATCCTTATTGATGTTTCTAAAAGATTAGATTTTCTATTGAAGCCGTCAGATATTATCTTGCTTAGAAGTCCATCTATTCTATCATCTTTATACTCCAGAAATAATAGATACCTAAGTATCTCAATAGCAATCTTTTTCGCTATAAGTCTCTTTATATGCCTAGGAAACTCTCCATCTTTAGAAAATGCTAAGATAGCCTTAGAACCTATACTTGGGTCCCCTATCTCACATTCGCCAAGGTGATTTAGTATGTCTGTTGGTGTTAATCCAGATCTAATAATTATTCCCATCTCTTCTAGTCTATGAATGGCGGAGTCCAATATATATGGATGACTTAATTCACAGATCTTTGTAGCCTCTTCAAGAGATATTGGTTCTTTGTCTATACTTTTTAATAGCTTTTTTTCTATCTCATTAAGATCAAAATTTGGTTCCTTAAGCTTTAAGATAAACTCATTTGGAGGAACAAGGGAGGAGTTATGTTTTGTCTTTAATCTTTTATTTATATCTGGGTATATCTTGCCCAAGACAGAAATAGGGATAACTCTTGTTGGTCCTATCCTTATCTCATTCTTTAAGATATATATCCTGCTATCTCCGCCAAGTCCGATAGTTCTCATCTTTAGGGATGGTAATAAAAGGTCCCAATCACCAACCTTTGCCCCTTCATTTGAGATGATTGGAAGCGAATCTTTTATAAGAGATATATCAGTGGTTGTTCCTCCCATATCTAAAACTATTCCATTACTTACATTGGATAGGAAGAATCCGCCGAGTGTGCTACTTGCTGGACCAGAAAGGACTGTTTTTATAGGCTTTTCCATAGCAGACTCCGCATCTATTATAGACCCATCAGCATTTACTATAAATATTCTTGAATCGATTCCTAATTCTGATAAGACTTTTTTTACATCTGATATAAAGTTTGATATAGAAGGGATTAGAGATGCATTAAGAGCGGTAGTTATAGACCTTTTTATTGAGTTTAACTCTCCTGAAAGTTCACTTCCGCAGACTACAGGATAACTCGTCTTGGATTTTAAGATTTCCTTAGCGGTTAACTCATATTTTGGATTTACTGGACTCATATAGCCGGATATCGCTATAGGATATTCTACCTTTGGTAATTCTTTTATTGCTTCTATGTCTAGAGGAGATAATTCTTCCCCTGTAACATCTATACTCCCCGAGACAAACTCAAACTCCAACCAATTGAGCCTATTATGAATATTCCTCAAAAAGAAATCTTTATCGTATCCAATTAAAATTTCTTTTACCCTCTCAAGTCTCCTCATTTCGACAATAGTATTCGTAGCCAAAGTAGTAGAAAGTATGACAGCTGAGATATTAGAGAAAAGCGATCTTTCAAGTTTACTTATACTTTCTTTTATCCCTTTTGTAAGTTCATAGTGAGTAGTGGGAGCTTTCCCCTTAGACAAGACTCTGTCCTCATCTAAGAGAACAGAGTCTGTATAAGTTCCACCAGTATCTATACCTAAAATCATAAGACTTTCTTTATAGCCTCTATAGCCTGTTCTGTAGTCATATTACGGATGTCTACACCGATATGTTTAGCCTTATCGAAGCCTGTAAGATCAAATGCGTCTCTAAACATCTTTCTTTGCATATTAGGGTCACATCCAGCTATTATTAACCTTTCTATATTATTATTTGCCCCCTCTAAAAAGACGTTAAAGAATACATCACCGTCATCTGCACAAAGCTGTGGATGTAAGGCAACAAAATCTACAAGCCTTTCACGCCTTAGGGTATTTAATACCTCAAAGATGTTCATCTGTTGAAAGGATGGGCATGTTCCTTGACATACACATAATATTAAACCCTTCTTAGCCATCTATTTCCCTCCTTATCTCCAAAATATGAAATTGCATCTGCTGGGCATATCTTTTGACATCCCCTACAAAATTCTACACATTCATCAGGATTTACTACAATCGGCTTATTATCATTAGCTTCATAAACCCTGTGAGGACAGAAATTAGCACATGTTAAATCTCCTATACACTTATTGTAGTCTATAATTGGATACCAATTGCGTGCCATATATTATCCCTCCTGCACATCTACTAACTCTTTTAATTTTTTAATCGTAATATCCTCCATAAGCTTTATAATGTCTACGATCCTAACATCGCTAATACTATACTGGATTCTATTTCCTATTCTCTTGGCTTCAACCAATCCACTATCCTTAAGTATAGCTAAATGCTGAGAAATAAGTGGTTGCTTCTCAGAGAGATATCCTGAAAGTTCGCAGACACACATAGGTTCTTCAATTAAGGCTAAGATAATCTTAAGCCTTACAGGATGAGCTAATGCTTCAAACTTATCCCATATCAAATCTAATAATTTATTAGCATATTCGAATTTTCGCATGAACTATATTATAGGTATATACATTCTATCCGTCAAGAGGTCGGAATATACGACAGTTACAGATATTTCTTTGACAGGTTTCTTATCTGTGGTAAAATCTAAATAGAGATGATAAAAAGACTTATACCATAAATTATAAGAAGGGAGGTGAAAAGTATGTCAAAGAAGAAGCTCTCTCTTTTACTACTGCTAGTCCTCCTGGGATTTATAGTTATGGGTCAGTTTGGAGGATGTCAGTGCCCTCTTATTCCTTTCCTTACATATGAGTACAAAATCCCATACTTTACTGCCAATAATATTGATTTAACTAATCTAAATAATGTTGATAGGATTGCTCTCTTCTGTTTTGTAGAGGTGGAATACTACGATGCTCAAAATAATCTTATTAGTAATAAAACAGAGAGAAAGGATCTAGCAAAGCTTATTAGAGGAAGTACTGTATTTGGTGACCCAGTTATTATGCCTCCATCACCTGATGCTGTTAATAACTTTAAACCGGATACTATGCAACTCAATATCCCAAGTAATGCGGTAAAGGCTAAGGTCAAGTTCCACGTAGGGGCACACTATCTATTGAATGACCTTAATCCTCCTAGCTATCAGGATGATGACGATGGCATAGAGGCATACGCTAAGAATTTCTATCTTGGGTTTAATAAAATTACAGGATGGACAAAGATAGAGGAAGATACTGCGGGTGTTCATCATAGTGTGTCCGAAGTAATGTCAGATGGAACACTTCATGGAAAATTTATCGGAGGGCACGAATACGATATTGATCAGGGCTTTGTAACATTTTCTGCCGAAGTGGCATTAAAATAATCTTTTAGGGGGTTGGAAAACCAGCCCCCTTATTGGGTAAATTTCTTATATACCTCAAGTAGTGTATCTCTATCTCCCACATTACCTGGAAATACTACATACATAAGACCAGGATACTTGCTTTCTTTTCCAAGCTCCCATAGTGGAACTCCAGGTGCTATCTGGCCCAATACTTTAACCTTCTTTGCGCTTAATCCTCTTTCTGCTATTACGTGTGAGGTGATACCACCCTTAGATATTATAAACTCAGGAAATCCTTTTATGTTCTTTACGATATCACTTAAGAAATTGGAGATTTTTTCACCAACCTTTAGTTCACTTTCTGAGGCAATCTTAAAGTATTCTCTTTCTGTATATACAGCTACTGAACTCTTCTTTAGTTTGTTATCTAACTCTTCAACGATCTCTTTTAGATACTGTCTGTAACTATTCAGTATATTACTTATTTTTATTTCTATCCCATTAACCTTGCCTCCTTTTAGAAGTCTTTCGAGCTGTATTGTAGTCATATTTACAAAAGACCCTACAATAATAAGTCCTCGTTGCCTCTTTGGTGGAGATATCAATTCTTTATCTTCAATCCCTGCCCTAACTTTTACAAAAGATGCTGCTGTTCTATATAGGAATCTTTTACCATTCTTTTCTGCCTCTATAAGCCCTAGGATAAAGACTTCTAGGTCTTCATCACATAGAGCATTTACAATTACTGGTTTCCCCTTTTGGATACCTAATAGTATCTCCTTTATCCTTTCAGGTCCTCCCTTTCTTGTATCCACTATAGATATAGATATTGCATCTTCACTCTTCCATAATCCCTTTGACTTCTCCTCAATCCAATGGGGAAGATAAGCATTTTTATAACCAAATACGGGATCTCTACTAAACTCTGTCTTATTCACCTCTATCAGTTCATCATTCTCTAATACGTAATGAGTGTCAGCTACAGTAAATCTTTTACCCTCTTTAAAGTATGGGGCAACTATCACTCCATCGAATGGTCCCAGTATGTCCATTAAGGTCTTTACTTCACCGTAGAAGTGTCCCCTCAAAGTAGAATCACTCCTACTTATTATTTTTAGCTTATTTGGGTTAAAAGATGCCTTTAATCTTTTAGCTATATCTCTATTAATTGCCATAGCCTTTCTCTCTGAATAAGCTCTTGAGTTTGTCAGGATATAAAAGATATCTTCGCTAAAGAGTGTTTCTCTAAAGATAGGTCCCTTCCAGTCTAATAGGATAGATATATCATGGACGGTTTGACATCCAGTGGAGTCGTCATCAAGAACTATAATCTTCGATGATTCATTATTCTGTCTAATCTTACTTCTAGCGTCTGGAATCTTTAATGGTTCTGGTAAAGTTTTTATAATCTCTGAATATCTCAAGTTTACCTCCGTATCCAAATTTTATTTTAAAGTTTTAATCTTTTCTATATTTCCAAGATAATAGATTTTTTTGTGGATTCAACGTCTTAGTAATGTAATTACTCTCTTTTAAAAATGTAGCTGAAATTATTGTTCCTAGAATACTTATAAATATTAACGGATAAAAAATATATATGTAGGAGCCCAAATTATCTCTGATTTTCCCAGATAAAAATACTCCCAGTATTGCCCCTACACCATATGCTGTGTAGACAAATCCATAATTTTGTACATAATATTTTGCACCAAAGATAATTGATGTAGCAGAAGGCGCAATTGCAAGCCAACCACCTAATGTTAGCCATAAAAGAGAAAATACAACTGCAAATAGTGTTATCTTCCCTGAGTTTAAAAGTAATCCTAGTATGGATGATATAATTATTATGATATATGAGAGTAAAATTGTCTTAAATGGTTTAAGTTTATCAGTTAAAAATCCGAATAATGGTCTACCAATTCCATTAAATACAGCAAAGAGAGAGACTAGCAGAGCAGCTGTTTTACTATCTATCCCTACTATCTCTTGAGCAAATGGGCTTGTTATGCCTATTATTGTAAGGCCGATAAGTGTACCAAACATGAAACAGGTCCATAACGAATAAAATTCCTTTGTTTTAAGCATCATCTTCGTATCGATATCTATATTATCTTTATTGTTATCTTGATTTATAGTTTTTTCTGAATGATCCGGAAATTTTAGTGGTAAAGAAAATATTAAAATAATAAAGAAGAATAATATTCCCAGTATCTTGAAAGTTAGGAATGGTCCATAAACACTTATAAAATGTCTTATCAGCGGGGCTGTAGCAAATGGAGAAGCTCCAAATCCTGCCAATGTTAAACCCATTGCTAATCCTCTTTTTTTAGGTAGCCATTTAGAGATTACTCCTATTGGAACCCCATAAATTATACCAACACCGAGTCCAACGAGTATTCCATATGATATTGTTATGTGGAAGATTTTTCTAGAAAGGCTAGCCAATAAGAATCCAAAAAGAAGAAAAATATTTCCAAGAAGAATTGTTCTAAATGGCTTTAACTTTTCTATAAGATTACCAGCAAATGGCATGGTAAAAGAAAAGATTAATAAGAAGGTCATATATGGAAGTCCACTTTGAGTAGCCTTTATATTCAGTGTCTCTTCTAAAGGTTTTCTAAAAAGACTCCAAGAGTAAATACTCCCAATACACATATAGATGAGAAAACCAAATAATATATACAAATATGCTATAATTTCATTGCTTTTTTGAGTCTGAATCTTTGATGCCAATTCAATTCCCTCCTAACTTAAATCTTAGAGATGATATATTCTATAGCTTTCTTGAGATTAATCTTTTTTATAACGTTCTTTTCAACCTCTTTATAATGTCTTTTTCCATGTCCAGTAAGTATATAAATGCCATATATACCGGCATTTTTAGCGAGCTGAATGTCAGAAGGATGATCTCCTATCATATAGGATTCGTTGAGATTAAGGTTGAACTCTTTACTAGCAATATCAACAAAATATGGATTAGGTTTTCTACAGGGACAGTCATCTTCTTTAGAATGAGGGCAAAGATAAATACGTTCTATAGATATTCCTTCCTTTTTTAGCCTTTCTAAGATATAATTGTTAACCGTTGTAACTTCTTCGAATGTTATATATCCTTTTGAGATACCGGGCTGATTGGTAATAATGAATAGCTTAAAGTATTTTTGTGCTAGATTCAATGCTTCAAAGGTATATGGATAAAACTTTACTTGTTTTATCTCTTTAATGAATCCATCATCTTTTATAATAGTCCCATCTCTATCTAAAAATATAGCTTTATCCATTGTATCTTAGTCATCGGTTAAAAAGCTTTCTGATTCTATAAAACTAGCATAGTCAGAAACTTTACCCCCAGAAAGACAACAGTCTATAATCTTTTTCCCTAGGGGTAATAGGTCAGGATCCTTATAGTAAACTTCTAATTCTCTTTTAAAGAATCGGTATAATATCTTAGCTCCTTCATCATAGGCTTCTATTCCTACCTCTGGTTGTAATTCTGGCTTTAACAAGAATCTTTCTATTTCTACCCCTTCTACAATTAATTTGTTTAGAGAATATCCAAGCAGTGGACACCTAGCTTCAGAGACTTCTTCATATGAAAACCTTACTCCACCTTTTCTTGCTAGGTATTCTCTCATAATCCATTGTGGATTAAATCCAACTCTCCAAGCACCAATATATTGATTGGGACATAAGACATATTGAACCTTAGGTGTCTGAATTATTTGTTTTAATAATAGGTTAGCATGATTGACCCTTTTCCCTGTAGCAAAGGGCCAATAAGAACCCACACCTTCTGCAGATATCCCTTCTGTTTGCACAATACTTGGATTTTCATGCCCTCTTGGTGCTACAAGTCTCCAAAGCCAAGCTAAAGCAGGGGGTAATATCTGAAATAGACCAATAATTCCATAAGTTGGTCTATCTTTTGTACAAGGAGGAGTTCTTACACCAAAACTTCTTACATGGATAGGTACTACTTTATTTAGTATATTGGGTACTATTCTTCTGGGAATAACAAATCTTGGATTAGGGCAGGGGACACCAGGAGCATCCTCAATATGTTCCCACAGTAATGCTGTACTAAATGGTGGAGCATCTATATTCAAAAATAGCAAAGGTTCTTTTGGATGTATAGAGAGGGCTTCCATAATTGGATCAGTTCCGTAATGTTTTATGTGGTTAACCCTAACAAACCATCCTGCTTCTGCATCTTTTGCATATAAGTATCCATCATTTTTCTGAATAGATGGGTGGCATAGAACCATATCATCTGCTACTGGTCTTAATACACAACCACGTGGTAGAACAAGGGTTATTGTCTCATGAGTTAGGATATTTTCAGCTAGTCTAATTGTACCGTCCTGGTCCCTGTGGATATGCTCGTTTGTCTCGCTTTTCCCGCCTCCACTAGCACCTTCGTGCATAAGATTTAATTTATTCCCATATGGAGTAATAACTTGGACTACTGCAGCATGATTAGTAACCCAACCTTCCTTTTCTCCAAAGTTGAGTAAAACACCATATACCCCTTTTTTTGCGCTTGGTCCAGGATATAAATTATAACTAAATATCTCATGAAGATTTTCGGAACGATAGTGCACTACAACTTGCCTTCCTCCAAAGTGTGTATGTCTAAATGGTGGAGCCACATATATGATACATTTTATCGGTATTTCTCCCTTAATTTTTTCTATATCTACTATACCCTGTAGTATTCCAAGTCCTAGGCAGAAAAATCCTGCGTTAGAAGGAGAGATCGCCATCCCGTACATTCCGTCGTCCAACTGCCCAGGTTTAAAGAAGAAAACAGCTAATTCCTGAGTTTTAAGCCACTTGAATGTTTCTTTCCTTAGTTGCTCAAAGTCTCCCTCATATCTTTGAGAATAGGTCTCTTTATCTGTAGGGAGGTTATCTCCAATAACCATACAGTCTGGGTCTCTTCTTCTCATATAAGGTTCAGTATAATTAGCAGATATTCCATTCTTTACCTTGCACACTATAGCCTCACAGTATTCGCCTCTACCAGGGACCTCATATACCACCTTTTTCATACCATTTTCAGCATCCTTTAATGCTAGTTCAAAAAGGTCTGCCTGTTTTCTGGCTAGTATAACCTTACTATTTTTTAAAATATCTTCCACGTATTCAGGAATAATAATCTTATCTAACCACTCATTCATGTTATCCTTCCTCCTTTATGAGTTGACTTTTGTACTTTGTATTATTTAGAGTATCTATCCGTGTTTATCGGTATAAATACTAGTATCTAACTAGTTAGTAGAATATTATACACGTATAATAGAGAATGTCAAACTTGATATAAATAAATCAGACTGTATGTTTTCTAATTTGACCTGATCTGTAATCATTTTTAAAAGTAAAAACTCCTTTCTGGTTAGAACTGGTATACTATAAATAAAAACCTAACCAGAAAGGAGGAATAACTTGATAATAAGTATTATACAAAATTTACCTATGCATAAAAAGAGTAAGGAGATATTGGCTGTTATAGTGAGAGGTTTCTTAGAAGTAAAGCTTCCTTCACTGAGGGGTATAGCTAGAAAAGCTACAGATAAGAAATTTATTGAACCTAATAGATATTCATTTAGAGAGTCTCTAGTTAACAGGATAAGAAGATTCTTAAACTCTCACAAGTGGGACTATATATCTGCTCAGCTAGCCTTAGCTAGACTTATTTTAAATAGACTTAATAG
>JAOACC010000097.1 GCA_026418035.1 bacterium | reverse complement strand
AGATGTGTATAAGAGACAGGTCCTAATCTGTATAGGAGGAGGAAGTTTAACCCCAAATATTAGAGAGCTACTTTCGAGGATCTTAGGAATACCTATAGAACGGATAGCTATACAGTCTATAGATTCTCTAAAATTAGTCTCTGGGAAGAGATTAAAGGGTCCAGAGTGGATAACACCTGTTGGTATATTAAACTCATGCCTCAATAATAAAGGTTTTGTCCCAATAGAGGTTTGGGTAAATGGAGAAAGGGTAAGGCTTTTGGATACCGGTATAGTAACGATTAGTGACCTTATAGTGTCAAGCGGGTTTTCTCCCTGGCTGATCTATGGAGAACCAGGAAAAGGTATAACTATTGAGGTAAATGGAAATGTTAAGGTCTTTTCTGGGGAAAGAGGCAAACCTGCCAAGATCATAGTTAATGGTGAGCTTGCTAACCTTGATACTAGAATAAAGGCTGGGGATGAGATTGAGATTATTCCAGGAGAGAAAGGGCTTGATGCGGTTGTGTCTGTAGAAGACCTCTTAAATACCGTTGATGTTCCTAGGGTAAGGGTGAATGACAGAGAGTATGAGTTACCGGTTAAGGTATTAGTAGAAGGAAAGCCGGTTGAAATGTCTACTATTCTCTATGATAGGGCAAGAGTTCAGATAGAGAGTGATGTAAGCCTTTATGGATTCCTCAACTCTATTGGACTAGATGCAGGACCTAGGACACTCTATTATACCTTGAATGGTTCTAGGCAGACTATAAAATGGAATCTATACCAAGTTTATCTTAATGGGAGATTAATAGAGGGTGATGTGTCTTTAAAAGACAGAGACGTTATAGAGGTAAAGTATATCGGACCACCTAAGGTTAGAGATATCTTGGGAGAAAAAATTGAAGATGGCTACACACTGAATATAAGGGTTAACGGGAGAAACTTAAATATTAGATGTGGAAAGGTAATAATCTTTAATGGTAAAGAGATTGACCTTGATTCTCCTTTCTTAGAGGGTGATTATGAGATAAGGTCTTCGTATCAGCCTATAGTTGCGGATGTTCTTAATTATATTCCGGTAGAAGGAGATATCCAGTTTATAGAGATGAGGTTAAATGGAGAACCGACATCTTTTAGTTCCCCAATAAAGGATGGAGATGAGATTGAGATAAAGTGGAGGTAGTATGCCTTTAGCTAACTGTAAAGAATGTGGAAAACTCTTTTTAAAGGTTGCAAGTGATATCTGCCCAGAGTGTCAAAGGAAGGAAGAAGAAGATTTTAATAAAGTGAAAGAGTATCTAAAGGAACATCCCAATGCTAATCTCTCTGAGATTATGGAAGCTACGGGTGTAGGCGAAAATAAGATAAGTAAATTTATAAGGGCAGGGAGGCTTTCGATAAAACCAACCTGCGAATCCTGCGGAAGACCTATAGATAGCGGAAGGCTTTGCCCTGAGTGTAGGATAAAATTATTAAAAGAAGTAAGGAATGTTTTAGCTCCAGGAAGTATTAAAGAGTATGAAGATACTTTCTTGTTAGAATATTTTCGTAAAAAGAAGTTGTAGATCGATTAAAGTTTTTTATCTTTTTACCGATATTTATCTTTAGATATGGAAAAGAAGTCTTTCCTAGATTTAATAGATGCATATATAGAGGCTTATAAGGCTTTAGTTAAACTGTCCAAAGAGATGTATATCTCTCTAGTTAATAGAGACCTAAACTCACTGTTAAAAATAACCAACAGTCAGTCCGAGATACTTAGTAGGTTATTTATGTTAGGAGATAGTATTGAACTTGAATCTGAAGAGTTGAAGAGCTTTGAGGATGTAATATCCAGCCTTCCTATAGAGGATAGGACTAGGGCTGAGGAAAAGTTTAGATATCTAGGAGAGTTAGTTATGGAATTAAAGGAACTTGTGAAGATAAATACTAGATTATTAGAAGCTTCTATAGGACTTTTAGATAAATATACTGAGTTTATCAAAAATAACTCATATCTCAGTTTTGGTTTATTAGAGGAGAGGGGGTAATTATGAAGATATACGAAAATGAAGAACTGAAGAGGTTACTTAGGATATATCTCTCTAGAGAAGCGAGAGAAAAACCATCTTTACAACCCAAATCCTATGATAAGGTAGAGATATCTAAAGAGGGAGAAACTTTAGCAAGGATATTCACTGCTATGTCTAATATAGGGGAGCCGGATATCCAAGAAAAATTAGATGCTATTAAAAGGGAAATAGAAGAGGGTAGATACAATATAGCAGAAAGGGTTTTGGCAGAGAGGATGCTCTCTGGTGATATACCGGAAGATATTATAAAGATCTGGTTAGGAGAATAGTTATGATATCTACTTTCTTTGGCTTAGAGATTGCAAGACGTGCACTTTTTGTTAATAGAGCGTTGATAGATGTTACTTCCCATAATGTTGCTAATGCAAATACCGAGGGTTACTCTAGACAGGAAGGGTTGGTGGTTAACACTCCTCCTATATCTTTACCCTCTATAGGAATCGTAGGTACTGGAGCACAGTTAAGTTACATAAGGAGAGTTAGAAGTGAGTTTTTAGATATACAGTATAGGGATGAAAATAGAATAAAGAACTATTGGGATGAACTAAAGAGTTCTTTGGAAGAGGTAGAGTATATACTTGGAGAACCATCTAATAATGGACTATCTTCTATTATGGATAGTTTTTGGAATAGTTGGCAGGAGTTGAGCACAAATCCTGAGAGTATGTCGGTAAGAGGTTCCCTTAAAGAACAGGCACAGTCCCTCATATCCTTTTTGGCACATATAAGGAGCGAGTTAGTATTACAGAGAGAACAATTGAGTAAAGACTTGGAGATACAGGTTGATACTATAAATGACATAGCAACACAGATAGGTGCTCTCAATGAGGAGATAAAGAGGGCATATATAAGGGGACAGTCCCCAAATGACCTTTTAGATAAGAGGGATTTATTACTTGACAAGCTCTCAGGACTAATAAATTTTGATGTAAGAATAAATGAGGTGGGAGAGGCAGTTATAAATATAAGAGATCACCTATTGGTAGGTATAAATAATACAGTCTATAGGATGACTGTTTCTAGTGGAAAGATACTGTGGGAGGATGGTGCAGATGTATATCTAGGGAATGAACAGGGTAAAGTACCTGGTATTATCTATATTTTGAATAATATTATAGGTACTGTCAGTGATACGAGCTACCAGTATGAAACTGGCTACTTAAGTGTAATTGATAGACTTACCACTGTGATCTATGAGAGGGTTAACGAGTTACATAGGTCTGGTTATGGATTGGATAATTCTACTGGTATTGACTTCTTTACATTGGTGGATGCTGGAAAGGGAATAAATGCTAATAATATAAAGATAAATGACCTAATATTGCAGGACCTAAATAAAATAGCTTCTGCTAGTAGTCTAGATGCCCCTGGTGATGGGTCTAATGCCCTAAAGATTGCAAGGATTAAGGGAGAATTTTTGGTAGATGGTAGTTTCACGGTAGGAGATTATTGGAAGAATCAGGTCAGTATGCTGGGGATAATCTCTCAGAGGGCTAATTTGATCTCTGAGAATCAAAAGGTGTTAGTTGATGCTATATCTAGTAGAAGAGAAGAGGTCTCAGGAGTATCTATAGATGAAGAGGTTATTAATATGATAAAGTATCAGCAGGCATTCTCTGCAGCAAGTAGAATATTGACCACCTTAGATGAGATGCTCTCTATACTTATAGAACGAACAGGAGTAGTTGGGAGGTAAAGAATGAGGGTAACTTATAATACAATAGCCAATAATATCCTTAGAAATTTATCTAACAACCTTACTAGGTTAGAAAAACTTCAGAGTCAGCTTTCAAGTGGTAAAAAGGTTATTAAACCATCGGATGACCCTGTATCTGCATCTAGGATTATGGGATTAAGGTCAACCCTAAATACCAATTCCCAGTACGATAGAAATGTAAATTTCTTAGAAACAGAGTTAAATGTAGCAGATAAGGCTTTACAGAATTTATCATCTGCACTTAGTGAAATCAAATCTTTAGCATTAAGAGGTGCTGGTGAGTCCCTTTCTCAAGAGGATAGAGAGGCAATAGCAAGTGAGGTAAACCAGATTATAGATCATATTGTGCAGATAGGTAATACAGATATCGGTGGTAGATATATCTTTGGGGGTTATAAGACTACTAGTGCTCCTTTAGAGAGGGTAGATGATAATATTCTGTATAAAGGAGACGCTAATATAAGACGGATAGAGGTTTCTAATGGAGTTACCATTGAAGCTAGCCCTACTGGAAAGACATTATTTGTTGATACAGAGATGTTTGATACCTTAATTTCACTTAAGAATGCCTTTCTTGACGGTAATACAGCACAGATTAATAATTCAATAGAAAAGGTAGATGCAATTATTAATAGATTGAGTTCAGAAACCTCTAGTTTAGGAGCCAGATTAAAAAGGGTAGAGCTTACTAAAGATGTATTGTCAGATAAGTCTATTCGATACACAGACCTACTCTCCAAACAGGAGGATATAGAGATAGAAGACGTTGTACTTAAATTATATGCACAGCAAAATGTATATCAGGCTAGCTTGATAGCAGCTTCTAGAGCTATACAGCCTAGCTTAATCGATTATCTAGGATAGGGTGAGTTATGTTAGTAAAGACATTACTTTTTGGAGATATAGAAGTAAATGATGAGTTTAAGATAGTCTTTATCTCTCCTATATTGGGTTTTGAGGATGAAAGAGAGTTTATCCTTATAAAGGAGAAAGAGGATTCTCCTTTTTGCTGGCTTCAATCTCTTAGAACCCCTGAGTTAGCATTTCTTTTAGCTGATCCATTTATCTTTTTCCCAGAGTATGTAGTAGAACTTGAAGACACTTATAGAGATAAAGATATAGTAATCTATGTCATTGTTACTTTAAATGAAGATTTTAAACTTTCTACTGCAAACTTAGTTGCCCCAATTATTATAGATGCAGAGAATAAAGAAGCTTCTCAGATAATCTTAGAAAATTCTCCTTATACGACGAGACATTGCATATTTGAAAATATAGCTCAGTCTGTAACGGCGGGCTAGGATGCTTGTTCTTACTAGAAAAAGGGGACAGTCTATAATTGTTGGAGATGATATAGAGATTACTATCTTAGAGGTGGATAGAGACCATGTAAAAATTGGGATAAGCGCCCCAAAATCAGTTAAGGTCTATAGAAGAGAACTCTACGAAGAGATTAAGAATGCAAATGTAGCTTCAATTGTGAAGAGTAAAGATTTGGTGGAAGAGTTATTTAAGAAGTGAGTCTTGAGTTAGTTATCTGTCATCTTTATCCTGATCTTATGAATCTCTATGGAGATAGAGGAAATATCTCTGTTTTGGTAAAAAGGGCTCAATGGAGAGGAATTGATGTAAAGGTTATATCTGTCTCTATAGGAGACGATATATCGTCCGACGTTGATTTCTTTTTTATGGGCGGTGGACAGGATAGAGAACAGAGACTTTTAGCTCCAGACCTGGTCCATAGAAAAGGGGATAAGCTTAGAAAGTTGGCAGAAGAAGGGGTAGTCTTTCTTGGAATCTGCGGAGGTTATCAGCTCTTTGGCCATTACTACAAACCTAAAAATAACCCTAGATTAGAAGGTATAGGTATCCTTGATGTCTATACTGAGGCTGGCGATAAAAGATTTATAGGAAATGTTTTTGCTAGATCTAAACTCAGTGGTTATGAAGATTTTACCCTGGTGGGTTTTGAAAACCATAGCGGTAGGACATATCTTAGCAGAGATGCTAATCCTCTTGGAGAGATTATAAAGGGTTATGGGAATAACGGAACAGATAAGTTTGAGGGGGCTTGGCAAAGAAATGTCTTTGGTACCTATCTCCATGGTCCATTATTACCTAAGAATCCGTGGTTTGCAGATTTTCTCCTCGAAAAGGCACTGTCTAATAAATATGGTAATATTAAGCTCTCACCACTTGACGATACCTTAGAGCTTAAAGCTCATAAAAAGGCTATAGAGATTATTTCTAGATAAGGACTCTTGAATTTCTATTTTAAAAAGATTTTCTCTATGATAATATTTATCTTGTTTAGAGTTTAGGGCTAGAGGAGGTGTTTTTTGTGTATATCAATGTAGGGCTCATAGGCTATAAGTTTATGGGAAAGGCTCATAGTCATGCCTATCTTGATATGCCTAAATTCTTTAAGCCTAAAGGTATACCAGTTATGAAGGCCATCTGTGGTAGAGATGAAGCTAGAGTTAGAGAAACTGCAAATATATTTGGCTGGCAGGGGATAGAGACTTCTTGGAAGAGATTAGTTGAGAGAAAGGATATTGACCTTATTGATATAACTGCCCCTACCAATGTCCATAAGGAGATTGCTATCGCTGCAGCAGAAGCTGGTAAGCATATACTCTGTGAAAAGCCATTGGCTATGAATCTTAAAGAGGCAAGAGAGATGTTAAAGGCGGTTGAGTCTGCTGGTATTAAGCATATGGTAGGATTTAACTATAGAAGAGCTCCAGCAATAGCTTTAGCTAAAAGGCTTATACAGGATGGACTGATAGGAAAGATCTATCATTTTAGGGCTGTTTATCTACAGGATTGGATAGTAGACCCTAACTTTCCACTTGTCTGGAGATTGCAAAAGGATATAGCTGGTTCTGGATCACTTGGGGATTTGGGGGCTCACCTTATAGATATTGCAAGATTTTTAGTTGGTGAATTTGAAGAGGTTATCGGTATGAGTGAGACATTTATTAAGGAAAGACCCTTAGCTGTTTCAATGACAGGGCTAAGTGCTAAGGCTGGAGAGGTAAAGGAAAGAGGAGAAGTTACAGTAGATGATGCCACACTCTTTCTTGTTAGATTTACTAATGGTGCTTTAGGGAGTTTCGAAGCTACTAGATTTGCCCCTGGTAGGAAAAATTACAACTCTTTTGAGATTAATGGAAGCGAGGGTTCTATAATATTTAACCTAGAGCGAATGAATGAACTTCAATTTTGCTCTAGGAAGGATCCTGAATACGCAAGTGGGTTTAGAACAATTCTGGTAACAGAATCAATTCATCCCTATATAAGCGCCTGGTGGCCTCCGGGACATATCATTGGATACGAACATACATTTATTCATGAGATCTACGACCTATGTGAAGCTATAGCAAATGATACTCCTATAGAACCAAACTTTTATGACGGAGTAAAATGTCAGGAGGTTTTAGAAGCGGTAGAACTCTCTATAAGAGAGAGACGCTGGGTCAAAATCTCTGAGCTTTAAAACTCTGGTAAACCTATAGTTCCCATACCAGGAAGAGCCTTTAGGGAGAAACTTATAGATGTTGTTTGAGTAGTATAGTTATATCTTAGATTCATCTCCCAACAGTGAAGATCATAATTGATTCTTATCTCTTGAAATTGAAGATTCTGAGCGTATAACTTCCAAGACATATCTATTTTCCATTTTGGATCTATTCTCCAGCTTATAGTGGATACTGCGGTGATATCTCCAAGATAGTATGGATTTATTGATAGATTAAGAGATACCTTGTTTTCCTCTCCTCTCTGCCAAGAGCTATTTATTACGATTGGATTGAGAGTAGAATTCAATATATCATATTTGCTAGATATGGTTATAGAATAGTCATCCCCCTTAGAGATTAAACTCCCAGATATCGCATTTGACGGTAGAGCAGGGAGCTCAGATAGTATATTGATGAGAGAATTACCCCATCCTTCGTTATATTCGTAGGAGAGATTTAATCTAAGATTTTGTAGAATGTCCTTTGTCCATCTTGCGTTTATTCCTAATCCAGCTATATAGCTCTCTGGAAGATAGTAAGACCCATTTATCCTTAAGGAGGATTCTAGATCTCCATCGAGGACCTTTATAGTTTTGGGGATAGCTTGAATATTTCCTTTTATAGCATATCCCTGAATGTTTGTTGGAAGTTCTATATAGTTTCCTATATTTAACTCGCCATTTACACTAATGTCAGGGGATATTGGAATGCTAGAACCTATAGATAACTCAGGAACCTTGGTTAGTATACGAGAATAACCGAACTGCGAGAGAGAAGCTATATCGGGATAAGATATAGTAAAGACCTCTCCCTTAATATTCATATTCTGAATCTTTGTGTTAGCGGTAATTCTATATTCTCCTACTTCTGCTGGTATATTAGCCTTCTTATAGAATCTATCTCTTAGAGAGATAGATGTGTTTACATCCCCTATTTTAGTTGTAGCGGTTAATCTATAGTCATTCGATTCTATAGGGACACCCCCACTTTCATAGTATCTATTTGATAGAGATAAAGATGTATTTACCTCTCCTATCTTTTCTGATGCCTCAATATTAGTATTGTAAGAGCTTACATTGCTGGTTTTATTCTCTAAGCCCTGATGAGATAATGAGTATCCTTTACTAGATGCACTTATCCTATACTCCCATCTATCATAGAGGACATTTTCTCTAGCAATAGCTCCATTTAATCTTATATCACCTATCTTTGCCTCTTGAGTAAGTCCTATATCTGCCTTTATCTCTTCTATTGTTGGTAGTACATATATATTGAAAGATCCTGGCCCAACGTTTTTGATATTATAGAACTCAGTAAGTCCTAACCCTATTCCAGTTTTTTCTGCCAACTCAAGAGTAGCATATCCATAAAGGTTTCTACTTTGATAATGACTATAGAATGTTTTTATATAATATCCTTTGTCTGTAGAGCTTCCGATTTCTGGGATAAATGGTTGTCTATCTGGATATTCAAATAGAAGATTATAATATGCTAGTGAGAAGATCCTCGTATTACCTACGTAGAAACTTACATCTGTTGCGTATAATCTTTCTTGAGGATATATTATTAACTCTCTAGCCTTTATGTAGTAGTGAGGTGTCTCTAAGTTACAGGTTGTAAAAGACACCCCCTCTCCCCTAATACTACCCTGTTGACCTTTTTCTAAACTATCCCCTTTAATGTATATAAAACCCTTTACACTTCTATCCGTTAATTCCCCCTTCACATTGTCGAGCTTATACTTATCCTCTTTGAGAAATAATGTTAACGTTTCTCCAGTTATGGCATTTTTTTCTTGAGTAATACTTACGTTCCCTTTTGCAGTCAATACCCATGTTTTAGGGTCTAACTCTACATAATTAGCTTTAAGGGTTATATCCTTATATTCTACGTAGATATTTCCAATTGCTACTACTAACTCTTGAGATATCGTTATTTGGTCCCCCTTAAGCCTTACAGGAGAATTGGCATATAAAAACGTATTAGTCGCTAATATCAATATAAAAGCTATTCCAACAACCCATCGCTTCATATTTCCTAAGTATACCATAAAAAAGTTTAATCAGGTGATTGTTGCTAAACTTTATTTTTTGTGGTAAAATCTTTCTAGGCATGGAGAGGTGGCCGAGTAGGTCTAAGGCGGTCGCCTGCTAAGCGATTGGATGTGTTTCAAAGCACATCCCGTGGGTTCGAATCCCACCCTCTCCGCCATTTTTAAAAGTGCCTGTAGTTCAGCCGGATAGAACGGTGGACTCCGGATCCACTGGTGGGGAGTTCGAATCTCCCCAGGCACACCAGAGGAAGAGGTGATTTGATCTATAGAAAGGTATATAGAGTTTGATGATATTAGGACTTTAAAGAATCTACTTGGAAATTTAGACGAAAATTTGGTATTTCTCTCCGAAAGGACTAATACAGAGATATTTTTAGTTGAACAGGGTTTGTGTATAAGGGGTAAGGATGAGGATGTAGAGAAAACGGTAGCTATCGTAGAGGACTTATCTAGGATAGCTAGAAAGGGTCATATGGTAGGTAAGAAGGATATAACTCTTTTACTTGAATATCCTGAGCAGGAATCTTTTAGTATAAGCTCTCTGAGAGATGATGTTATACTAGTTACCCCAAGAGGTAAGAGAGTTTTTCCAAAGACTCCAGGGCAAAAAAAGTATGTCGATACTATGAGAAATTATGATCTTGTTTTCGCTATTGGGCCTGCCGGAACTGGAAAAACCTATCTAGCTATGGCTATGGCTTTGGTAGCCCTCAAAAATAAAACTGTAGCAAGGATTATACTTACTAGGCCTGCTATTGAAGCTGGAGAAAGACTAGGGTTTCTTCCTGGAGACTTGCAGGAGAAAGTAGACCCGTATCTCAGACCCCTATATGATGCCCTCTACGATATGCTAGAGGTGGAGAAGATTCAGAAGTACATGGAGAGAGGTATTATTGAAGTCGCCCCCCTAGCCTACATGAGGGGAAGAACTCTCAATGATGCTTTTGTTATTCTTGATGAAGCCCAGAATACTACCCCTGAACAGATGAAGATGTTTCTCACTAGGATGGGTTTTGGTTCTAAGTATGTTGTGACCGGTGACATAACGCAGATAGATTTACCTTCGGATAGAGAGTCTGGACTTATTCAGGCACAGAGAATACTGAAGGATGTCGAAGGGCTAGCCTTTGTATACTTGACTGAGCAAGACGTTGTAAGGCACGACTTGGTTCAGAGGATTATAAGGGCTTATAATATTTATGAATCTAATAATAGAACAAATAGGAGATAAACTAATCTCCTATATAAAAGATTTAAATCTTTTTATTTCTCAAGTCTTCTTCAAGGTCATAAAGGGTAGAGAAATAATATGGATAGTTGTCTTTCTCTTCTATTTTGGTGTCCTTATATCAGATTTTTTACCTGCTTCGTTAAACATAGAGGTGGGACAGGTTTCCCCTACAGATATCATCTCTCCTAGAACTATGGAATTTATCGATGAAGAGAGGACAGAACAGCTTAGAGAGCAAGCAATTAAAGAGGTAAAGCCTGTTTATGAGTTGGATACAATGGTAGAGCTTCAGGTTATAGACGAAATTGCTTATTTCTTCAATACCCTAGAGAGAGCTCAGGTGAAAAATTTTGTTGAATTAAAGAAGATTCTACCAATAAGATTGACCGATGATATAGTAAAGATACTTTTTTCTCTTAGACGAGACCAGATAAATAGACTAAGGGGTTATATTACTCGAATAGTTAAAGACATCTTGTCTAAAGGTATATCACCTCAGAATATTAGTATAGTAGAGCAACTTATAGAGGATGAAGTCAACAGACTGTCAGTTCCTCAGGAGTTAAAGGAGATTACAGTTAAACTTTCAAAATATTTTATTAGACCAAACCTCTTTCTTAATGTGGAAGAAACTATAAAGCGCCAAAATGAGGCTAAGAACTCTGTTCAACCTATAAAGTATAGAATTTTAAAGGGACAAATTATTGTCCGTAGAGGAGACATTATAACTAGAGAACATATGAAGTATCTAGATGCCCTAGGTCTTACCAAGAGTCAACCTAATATCCCTGGTATTATTGGGCTTGGTGTGATTATATTACTCAGTGAATTGGTTATAGTGGAATTTGTAAGGAGTTATCTCCCTAGTATATATAACAATGTTCCTCTAAACTGGTTGATTGCTATTATTTTAATCGTTGGCCTTATACTTGTTAAAGGGTTTTCTCTTTTATCAATATATCTAGTACCCTTAGCAACACTAACAATACTGTCTACTGTCTTACTAGACTATAGGCTCTCTATAGTCATTTTGGTATTTTCAGGTATACTTCCCAATGTCTCTAACCCGGATATTTTAAGATTCTACTTGCCTCTTTTTATAGGTTCTATTGTAGGGGTTTTAACAACGAAAGATATTACTCAGAGGGGAGACCTTACAAAGGCAGGAATTTTTGTATCTCTAACTCAGGTAGCTGGAGTAGGTGCCATTTCTGTAATGGGATACGGTGATTTAAGAAGTATCATATTAAATGCTGTTTATGCCCTAGGTTCAGGATTACTATCATCTATCCTTGCCATTGGCTTAATGCCGTATCTTGAACATCTATTTCAAATTTTAACTCCAATTAGACTTACAGAGTTGATTAACTTTACACAGCCTCTATTAAAGAGACTTATGTTAGAAGCTCCTGGAACTTATCACCACTCTATTCTTATAGGCAATCTGGCAGAATCAGCAGGGGAGGCTTTAGGGGCTAACCTTCCTCTTATTAGAGCTGGATCCTACTACCATGATATTGGTAAGGTGAGAAGACCCTATTTCTTTATAGAGAATCAACTGGGTCAGGAGAACTTACATGATAGATTACCACCTAGTCTTAGTAGACTTATTATACTTCAGCATGTGGATGATGGGGTTATGCTGGCTAAGCAGTATAGAATTCCAGAGCAGATAATAGACTTTATAAGAGAACACCACGGGACATCTTTGGTTTCGTATTTCTATCATAAAGCATTAAAAGAAAACCCTGATAATGTAAGAGAAGAAGATTATAGGTATAAGGGACCTAAGCCTAGAAGTAAGGAGACCGCTATAGTTATGTTGGCAGATGCTGTAGAGGCTGCTGTTAGGTCATTAGAACATCCCACTCCTCAAAAAATAGAGGATGTTGTTAGGGGTATAATAGAAGAGCGTTTAAAGGATGGGCAATTAGATGATAGCCCACTTACTCTTAGGGATATAAATATTATAGCAGAATCATTTATTAAGGTCTTGAATGGACTTTTCCATCCTAGGATAGAATATCCAGAGATACAAAGGGAGGCAAGAGCTATTGTCTCTAGAGGTAGTTAATATCCATCCAAATATCAAGATTAATAGAAGTAGATTGAAGAAATTTATCAAAGATAAACTTAGAGAACTTAATGTTAAAGAAGAAGAGATAAATATAGTATTAACTGATGACGAATATATCAGAAGGCTTAATAGAGATTATAGAGGTATAGATTCCGCAACTGATGTCCTTAGTTTTCCTATGGACGAAAATATCATTTGGGGAGATATTTATATCTCTCTTGATACTGCTTCTAAACAGGCTGAAGAGCAAAATTGGGATTTGGAAAGGGAGGTAAAATTCTTGGCTATACATGGGCTTTTGCATCTTTTGGGTTACAACGATGAAGACGAAGAAGGTTATAATAAGATGATGGAACTAACGGAGAAACTCTTGGGTTAGATTATGTCTAAGACTAAATCTTTTGCAGAAAGTGTAGATTTAGCTATACAGGGAATTATATCGGCATTTAAGGCTGAGAGGAACTTTAGATTAGATATTCTCTTCGCTGGAATAGTTATACTGTGTGGGATATTATTGAATCTTACCAGGATAGAAATAGCTATACTGTTCTTTGTTATAACCTTAGTTCTTTTTACCGAACTATTTAATACTGCTATTGAAAAGTTATTAGATATAGTAAATGATAAGTTTGACCCTAAGATAAAGTTTATAAAGGATGTATCAGCTGGTGCTGTTTTGATAACAGTTATAGCATCAGTAGCTATAGGTTATCTTGTGTTTTATCCTCATCTAGATCTTCCATTTAGAGTTACCCTTAGGACGTTAAGGTCTATCCCCTATCATCTTATTGTTGGGGGAATTATCTTGGTAATAATCTCAGTTATAGTGATTAAGAGTCTTGTAGGAGATAAATTTCTTAGGGGCGGAATAGTTAGTGGACACTCCGCAGTGGCTTTTAGTTTAGCGGTAGCTATAGTCTATCTCTCGAACTCTTTAGTAATAAGTATATTGGGTGTTATTTTGGCTTTGATGGTAGCCCAAAGTAGAGTCGAAGGAAAGATACATTCTTTAAAAGAGGTAATATTTGGTTCTTTTTTGGGTATAATAGTAATGCTAACAATATTCAAACTGCTTCTTAAATAGGAGGGAGTATCTCTTTGGAAGGTAGTAGTAGTTTCTGGCTTGATTATATTCTAGTATTTCTATTCCTTTCTCTATCTGCATACTTTATGAGTTCTGAAACTGCAATAACAGCGGTAAGCAAGGTAAAGCTTAGGCAATTAGAGAACGAGGGGGATGAAAGAGCTAAAAGGTTAAATAAATTACTTAAGGACTCTACAAGACTTCTTTCTACCATTCTTCTAGGTAATAATATAGCTCAAAATGCCTTGACCGCTATTCTTACCGCTGTGTCTTTTAGATGGCTTAGTACTTTAAACCTTAATCCAGGATGGTCTATTCCTATCTCTACTATTATTTCTACCTTCCTCATACTTGTCTTTGCCGAGGTAACTCCTAAATCTTATGTCTTTCAGAGAGCAGAGAAGGTAGCTCTTTTTACAGCTAAGCCTCTCGCTTTCTTTCATAAAATTTTTTCTCCTATAGCCATAGCTATGACCGCTGTAGCTAACTTAATATTGGGAATTTTCGGATTAAAGCTAGTAAATCCAGAGCCGTTTGTAACTGAAGAAGAGATAAAGACTCTGGTAGACATAGGTGAAGAAGAGGGTATTATAGAAGAGGAAGAACGAGAAATCATAGAAGGTGTATTTGAATTCTCTGAGACACTGGCAAGGGAAGTGATGGTTCCTAGGGTTGATATAGTAGCATTAGAGGTAAACTCCTCCTTTGAGGAAGCTATAAATACCATAACTATGAGTGGACATTCTAGGATCCCAGTGTATGAAGAGACGATAGATAATATAGTAGGCATTATATATGCCAAAGACTTACTTAAATATTTTGGTTTGAAGAATCCTCCTCCATTAAGCTCTATTATGAGGGCTCCTTATTATGTCCCAGAGACCAAACCTATAGATGAACTCTTTAGAGAAATGAGAGCTCAGAAGATCCATATGGCAATTATAATAGATGAGTATGGTGGTACCGCAGGCTTAGTAACTATAGAAGATATACTTGAAGAACTAGTTGGAGAGATAATGGATGAGTATGATGTAAATGAAGAATCGATGGTGAGAGAAATATCTCCAGATGAGATTATTGTGGACGGTAGAATGAATCTTGAGGAGCTAAATGAGATGCTTGGAGTAAATCTTCCGGCTGAAGAGACAGATACGATAGCTGGTTTTGTATATGACCACGTAAGTCATATACCAAAATCTGGTGAGGAATTTGAATATGATGGGGTCTTGATTAGGGTTGAAGAGGTTAGAGGTAGAAGAATCACAAAATTAAGAATTAAGAAGGTGCATAGAGAAGATGAACGAGAAGAAGATGATTGATATTGCTAGAGAAGTATTGAATAATGCCTATGCTCCATATTCAAAGTATAGAGTAGGTGCAGTTGTAGAAACATCTTCGGGTAACTTTTACACTGGCTGTAATGTTGAAAATATGTCCTTTGGGCTTACTGTATGTGCAGAAAGAGTAGCGATCTTTAAGGCTATATCGAATGGAGAAAAGAGTATCACTAGGGTGGTAATTATTTCAGATGATGATTCAATTCCTATTCCTTGCGGGGCATGTCTTCAGGTTATGAGCGAGTTCTCAGATAGAGATTTAGAGGTTATTGTTTCTTCTAGAGATGGTAAATTGGAGAGGTTTAAATTGGCAGACCTTTTACCAAACCCGTTCAAATTTAATAAGGAGGAATAAGAGTATGTTTTATCAGTTTCCAAAGGATTTTGTCTGGGGTTGCGCTACTGCTTCTTATCAGATAGAAGGCGCCTTTGATGAGGATGGTAAAGGACCTTCCATCTGGGATGTATTCACTCATATACCTGGTAATATCGTGGATGGTTCTAATGGTGATATCGCCTGTGACCATTATCATAGATATGCCGAAGATATAGAACTTATGAAGGTTCTTAGGCTTAAGGCATATAGGTTTTCTATATCATGGCCTAGGGTCTTTCCAGAAGGTAAGGGAAACATCAACAGGAAGGGGATAGATTTCTATAAAAAATTGGTAGATATTCTAAACTCGGCAGGTATTACACCCTTTGCTACTATATATCACTGGGATTTACCACAGGCTTTAGAAGAAAATGGAGGATGGGGTAATCTTGATACCAGTAAGTATTTTGCTGATTATTCTTATACATTATTTAAGGAGTTAGGAGAATCTATTCCTTTTTGGATTACTCTTAATGAACCTGCTGTTTTTACATATCTAGGGTATGGCATGGGTATACATGCTCCTGGAAAGAAAGATTTTAGTTTAGCTGTAAAGGCTACATATTCAGCTCTTCTTGCACATGGCTTAACGGTTGAAGCTTATAGAGATCTAGGTGTCAGAGGGCAGATTGGTATAACATTGAATCTTACTCCTATGCATCCGGCTTCTAATAGGGAGGAAGATGTCCTTTCTGCCAGAAAGATGGACCTTATGTGGAATAGATGGTTTTTAGACCCAGTATTAAAAGGTTCTTTTCCTCAGGAATTTGTAGAACTTCTAGATAAAAATGTGATTCCATTTGAGGTAGATCCAGAACATATGAAGAAGATAAGCTTGAAGATAGACTTCCTTGGTGTAAATTACTATACAAGAAATATTATAACTTATGACCCCAATATTCCAATTACCAATGCACGTGGTATAGAACCAACGACTAATAAGACAGAGATGGGTTGGGAGATATATCCTGAGGGATTGTATGAACTTTTGGCTTCTATAAAGAAAGATTATGGAAATATCCCTCTTTATATAACAGAAAATGGTGCTGCCTTTAGAGATGAGTTAATAAATGATAGGGTTGATGACCCGAAAAGAGAGGACTATTTAAGGAGACATTTCTATCAAGCCTATAACGCTATTAAAGATGGAGTAAATTTGAAGGGTTACTTCGTATGGTCTCTCTTAGACAATTTCGAATGGGCTTATGGCTATACTAAGAGATTTGGGATAATTTATGTGGATTATCCTACTCAGAGAAGAATTATAAAAAGAAGTGGGTATTACTATAGAAGAGTGATAGAGGAGAATGGGGTAGAGCTTTAAGCTCTACATCCCCATTATATTATAGCCAGCATCTACGTATATAATTTCACCTGTTATACCAGAGCTGAGTTCACTTAGTAGAAAAACTGCAGTATCTCCAACCTCTCTATGTTCTACATTCCTCTTAAGTGGAGCTCTTTCTCTATGTAGCTGTAACATATCTACAAATCCAGATATTCCTCTAGCTGCTAATGTGCTTAAGGGACCGGGAGAGATTGCGTTTACCCTTATACCATCCTTTCCTAAATCATATGCTAGATACCTCACGCTAGACTCTAAGGCTGATTTGGCTACACCCATTACATTATAATTTGGTATCACCTTCTCTGAGCCATAGTAGGTTAGGGTAATTATAGAACCGCCTAGATTTATTAAATCCTTAAATATCCTACTCATAGCTAAAAAAGAATAGACACTTACCTCTAATGCAATCCTAAATGATTCTCTATTAGTCTCTATAAATGGAGACTTTAAAGCCTCTGTGGGGGCGTATGCTATGGAGTGGACTAGTCCATCAATCTTACCTATCTCTCTTTCCACTACTCTTTTTACAGATTCTATCTTTTCATCGTTACTGACATCACATTCCAGTATTAATGGCTTTGGAGATAAGTCTTTTATAAGTTCTTCTACATTGTCTTTAAATCTCTCATTTTGATAGCCTATTATGACCTCTCCTCCATATTTAATTACTGATTGGGCTATAGCCCAAGCTATACTTTTTTTATTGGCAACATTAAATATTGCTATCTTTTTTCCTTGTAGTATCATACATCTCTCCTTTCTATAGCTCTTGGATGAGCCATCTCAAATTCCTCTTTTAGCCTTTTGTTAGATACATGTGTGTATATCTGTGTTGTAGATATACTAGAATGTCCTAAAAGTTCTTGAACAACTCTTAAGTCTGCTCCATTATCCAATAGATGAGTAGCAAATGAGTGTCTCAGTGTATGAGGGCTTATATCTAGACCTACATTATTGGCAAATTGCTTTACTATAAGCCAGACACTCTGACGTGACAATCCTTTATTCCTACTATTTAAAAATAGCTTTTTCTCTTTTATATGTTTCCTCTGTTTTAAATATTCGTTAATAGCAGATATCGCCTTTGAACCCAGAGGAACTATCCTTTCTTTATTTCCTTTACCTTTTATCCTTACGAATCCCTCTTCTAGATTTATATCATTGATAGTTAGGTTTACTATCTCACTTACTCTAAGTCCACATGAATAGAGAAGTTCTAGAATAGACCTTTCTCTAGCGTATCTTTCTTCTTGAAGTAGAGGTTGTTCTAAGAGCTTTTTTATCTGATCTTCAAATAATACCTTAGGTATCTTTTTCTCCTTTTTTGGGGTATCCAAGAAGGATACTAGGTCCTCCTCAATCATCCCTTCACTTAATAAGTATTTAAAGAATGTTCTTATTGATGCCAATTTCCTTATTATTGTGTTATTTGTAAAACCTCTTTCAGAAAGCATATTAATAAATTGAACAAGGTCGTCCTTACTTGCCTTTATTAAGGAACTTTCCTTTTCATTTAGGAAATCAGACAACTCTACTAGGTCGATCTTATAGGAAGATAGTGTATTTTGTGAGTAACCTCTTTCATAAGAGAGAAAGGACAGAAATTTTTCTATGCAGTATTCATCAGAATAGAGATAGCTGTCTCTGCTTTTTCTCTTCAACAACTTTTCCATATATTCCTCCCCCTCCAGGAGCTAATTTCAATGTCCCTTCTCTTGCCTTTATTATAAGTTTTGCCAGTTCCTTTCCTGCTACCTTAATTAAACTCTCCTCGTCAGCCTTGTGTAAAACACCCATCTCGCTTCCAAATGTGTTTATAAGGACTTCATAGGTTTTCTCTCCTATCCCTGGAACAAACTCTAGTGGAACTTGGTAGTGGTACGGGGGTCTATGATCAGGATGTCTAGGCTCAGGATAGTCTTGTATCAATGTTATTCTGTCTAAAACGCCTATTACCATATTCTCATTACCACAGTTCTTACATACCGTAACAGGAGGGTCTTCCTCTGCTATTCGTTCACATAATGGACAAAAACTTCTATGATATTTCCCCAACTTAGGGTCCAAGCCATAGTTAGCAATTACCTTTCTCCCGTCTTTTCTAATTAGTGCCATTAGTAACTCTTTATAAGATGTTTTTTCTACTTCTATAATATTATATTCTCTTCCAATCTTAGTTAGAGAATGGGCATCTGAATTACTTAAGAATGAAAATTTTGATAGTTCCGCTATCCTATCTGCTAGATCAGTATCAGCACTTAACCCTAGCTCTACTGCAGGTATTCTGTCTAATGCACTATCCTTGAATATCTGAGATAATCTTGGATAGCAGTTTCCATATACACTCTTATGTGGAGTAAACGCATGAGCTGGTATAAGAATTCCATCTAGACTATTTACTACCTCCCAAATTCTTTGAGCTGGCAATCTACATCGCTGTGTGCTAAAGTTTATATTTGTTACATGCCTAGATAAAAATTTACTGAATCTTTTTATGTCCTCTAAGGTTGGGAAGAAAGCTATATGATGGGAATTACCTCCATTGGCTTCGGTTGTTTCTACTTCAGCCCCAGGGATTATTAAAATCTCATCTCTAAATAAGAATCCTCCGTCAGTAATCTCTGTAATCTCTCCTGATTCTATTAATTCGTCGATATCTTTCAAGACAATCGGGGATGCGCAGTCAACAATTCCTACGATCTGAATACCCTTTCTTTCCTTACACTCCTTTGCTATATTGCCAAAGGTAAGATTCTTAGCTCCTGTTACCTTAACCGCTTCTCCTCTAGAAGTACTACCTATATGTATGTGTAAATCGCAAAATACTCTCATCTCTTTATTAGATAAAGACAAAATGCAGATAAGGTTTTACTATCCTTTATCTTTCCTTCCTCTATCATCTCTTTAAAAGAATCTATAGCAAACTCTCCTAATTCTATAAACTCGTCTTTATCTTTAGGTAGAGGTGAAGGAATGAATTTGTCTGCGTAGAAAAGATGTATCTTTTCTGTGCTATACCCTGGTGATACAAATATCTCTCCTAGCTTTATTAGATTTATTGGAGATAATCCTGTCTCCTCCCTAAGTTCTCTTGCTGCACATTCCTCTGGAGTTTCTCCTTCCTTAAAAACCCCTGCAGGTATCTCCCAGAGAATCTCTCTTACTGGATGTCTGTACTGTTTTACCAGTAAGACTTTATTATCTACTATAGGTAGAACTGCTACAGCCCCCTTATGTACTACGACCTCTCTAGTAGCTATATCTCCTTCGGGAGTTTTTACCTCATCTACCTTTACCTTTATAAGTTTACCATCGAATCTTAATGTTGAATTGATAAGTTCCTCTTCCATATACATAGCTTAATTATACAGCAAAATTGCAGATCATACAAACTTATGAGAAAATATCTAAGGTATGTTAATTTATAAGAAGGAGGATGAGCTGATGAAAAGAGCAATATCTACTGATAAAGCTCCTAGAGCTATTGGACCTTATTCTCAGGCTGTTATAGCTGGTGATTTTGTCTTTATATCTGGTCAGATTCCTATAGATACAGTTTCTGGAGAGATGAAGGCTGATATTAAAGAAGCTACTACTCAGATTCTAAAGAATATTGGGGCTATATTAGAGGAATTAGACCTACCTATGGATTCAATTGTCAAGACTACTGTCTTTCTTACCAGTATGGAAGACTTTAAAGAATTTAACGAAGCTTACGAATCTTTCTTTAGAAAAGACCCTCCAGCTAGAAGTACTATAGCGGTAAAAGAGTTACCCAGAGGGGCTAGAGTAGAGATAGAGGCTATAGCTTTTAAAGGGTAAAAATAAGGGGCGGATATATCCGCCCCTTATTTTCTTTCCTCTTTTATCTTTTCTAGATATCTACTTTCTCTTAACGCCTTTATTGGGTCTAGAGGAACACCTAGCTCTTCTCTAGCTTTATATATTATTGGCATTACATCTGTTTCAAATGCATCAGTAAGAATCTTCTCTGCGCTTACAACGTCTCCTTCTAATTGATATTTCCTTAGTGATCTTCTATCTACTATTAACGCTTTTGCGTAAGCCTTTTGGATATTTTCTACACTCTGAAGCATCTCCTCTATCTTCTGCTTTATATTGTGACTTTGGTCTATCATATAGGCAACATCAAGCTTTACTCCCTCTTCTTCTGCCCCAACTAGTTCATTATAGATAAGGAATAATTCGTATGGATTTATCGAACCCACCGTTAAGTCATCATCCGCATACTTCTTTGCATTAAAGTGAAATCCTCCTAATTTCCCTTCGTCTATCAGGTAAGCAACAATCTGCTCTATATTTGTTCCCAAAGGATGGTGACCAAGATCTACTAGGACCATAGCTTTAGGACCCAGTTTAGTTGAGAGTAGGTATGCCATTCCCCAGTCTCCAACGTCTGTAAGATAAAAGGCTGGCTCAAAAAACTTGTATTCTAAGAGAAGCCTCATTCTATCATCTAGATGCTTATAGATCTCCCTTAATGATTCTTCTAATCTATGCTTTCTATTTCTTATATCATCCTGCCCAGGGTGATTTGTTCCATCAGAGATCCATAGACTGATATCTCTTGAACCCAGTCTCTTGGCAATCTCTATACATTCTAAGACATGATTTATTGCTTTCTCCCTTATCCTTTTGTCTGGGTTACATAGACTTCCAAGCTTATAATCGTCATCTTGAAATAAATTTGGATTTATTGCTCCAGGTTTTATTCCTAAAGATTTTGCATACTCCAATAATTCGTCCCAGTTATCAGTATAGTCCCAAGGTATATGTAGCGCTACCGTAGGACAGACTCCTGTAAGTTTGTGCACCTGTGAAGCATCTTGTAATTTTTCACGGACGTTCCTAGCAGCACCTTTTTGTTTAAAGACATAGAATCTTGTTCCAGAATCTCCATAAGCCCAGCTTGGAGTCTCTATTCTCTGTTTCTTTAGCTTCTCTTTTATCTGATCTACATCTATCCCTTTCTCTGCAAGAGATTCTTTTAGAAGCTCGTATCTTTTCTGGTAGTCTTTCATGTTCTCCTTACCTCCTAGCAAGTCAGATTTATTATTAATCTTATCACAATTCTATTACTAGACAAGCATTGTATAGTTTGACATAAGCTATACATCATTACAGATTAAATTTCTTGATTCTTTGCTATAATTAATGTGATGTTGATATTACAAGTAAAGTTGAGGAGGGAAATATTCTATGAGTAGAAGGACTTTTCTTGCCTTTGATTTAGGGGCTGAGAGTGGTAGGGCTGTTGTTGGAATATTAGAAGAAGAGAAGATTTCTCTTAAAGAGGTTCACAGATTCATAAATAGACCTGTAAGAATCTTAGGTCGTCTGTATTGGAATATCACACAGATTTTTCAAGAGTTAAAGATTGGTCTCTTAAATGGTGTTAAAGAATTTCCGGATATAGAAAGTTTAGGTATAGATACTTGGGGTGTCGATTTTGGTTTTATAAGTAAGAATAATGAGCTAGTTGGGTTGCCTGTATGCTATAGGGACCATAGGACCGATGGGGTTCCTGAGAAGGTTTTTGAGATAATTCCTAAAGAAGAGCTCTATTCTCTAACTGGGATTCAGATTATGCAGATAAATTCTATCTTTCAGCTTTATAGTATGATTCTAGAAAACTCTCCATTATTTAAGTCTATATATAAACTTCTTTTTATGCCAGACCTCTTTAATTTTATGTTTACTGGTAAAGTAACTACGGAGTTTTCTATAGCTACAACATCCCAACTCTATGATCCAATAAAAGATAAATGGAGTGAAAAGATATTTGCTTCTCTCGGTTTACCGATGGATATTATGCCTGAGATTATGCCTACAGGAACTAATCTTGGGAGTATCACTAAAGATATAAGAGAAGAATTGAATATAGGTGAGATTACAGTTGTTGCCCCTGCAGAGCATGACACGGGTTCTGCGGTAGCAGCTGTTCCTGGAGAAGGCGAAAACTGGGCTTATATAAGCTCTGGGACTTGGTCTTTAATTGGAGTTGAGATAAAAGAGCCAATAATTAATAAGGAGTCTATGGATGCTAATTTTACAAATGAAGGTGGGGTTAATAGGACCTTTAGATTCTTAAAGAATATAAGTGGACTATGGTTACTTCAAGGGTGTAGAAGGTCTTGGGAAAGAGAAGGCTACAGTCTCTCATATAGTGAGATAGTTAAACTAGCAGAGGAGGCTAAGCCCTTTAGATTCTTTATTGACCCTGATGATCCAATATTTCTAAATCCACCTGATATGCCAACAGCTATAAAAAGTTTTTGTGAAAAGACAAATCAAGGAATTCCTGAGACTAAGGGAGAAATAGCTAGATGTGTTCTAGAGAGTTTAGCTTTCAAGTACAAAGAAGTTTTTGAAAAATTAAAGAGTCTAATAAAGAAAGATATAAATGTCTTACATATAGTTGGCGGAGGTTCTCAAAATACCCTTTTGTCACAGTTTACTGCCAATACATTAGGCATACCTGTATATACGGGTCCGGTAGAGGCAACCGCTATGGGTAATATTATGGTTCAGGCAATGGTTAAAGGGGCTATTAAGGATCTAGAAGAGGGAAGAAGACTTATAAAGAATTCCTTTGAAACGGTAGTATATAATCCAAAAGATACAGAGATATGGGAAAAGGAGTATGAAAGGTATCTAAATACTGTTATAATAAAATAGAAGACTTTATAAAAGGAAGTGATTTAAATTGAATAATCATGAACTTACGCCTAAGGAAATAGTTAGAGAACTAGACAGATATATAGTTGGGCAGGAGCAGGCTAAAAAGGCTGTAGCTATAGCTATAAGGAATAGAATCCGTAGGATGAGACTTCCGGAAGAACTTAGAAAGGAGATATCTCCTAAGAATATCCTTATGATAGGTCCTACTGGAGTAGGTAAGACAGAGATTGCCCGTAGGCTCTCCCAGATAGTTGATGCCCCTTTTGTTAAGGTAGAAGCTACCAAATTTACAGAGGTTGGCTATGTCGGAAGAGATGTGGATTCTATGGTTAGGGATCTAGTAGAGGTTTCTGTTCAGACTGTAAAACGTAGAGAGATTGAAAAGGTTAGAGAACAAGCGAGAGTTTTTGCCGAAGATAGATTGTTAGAATATCTCTTCCCAAATCCTCAGAACTATGAACCTGTTAATCCCCTTGAGATGTTATTTCAGGGTGCTATGAGAAGTCAAAGTAAGATCGTTCCACCAGATATAAAGGAAAGGCGAGAAAGGGCTAGAATAGACCTGAGAAAAGGGTTATTAGATAATGTTATTGTGGAAATCGAGGTTGAGAGTTCTAATACTCCATTTTTTAATGTCTTAAGTGGTACTGGTATGGAAGATATAGGATTAAATATGCAGAGTATATTTGATGGCATATTACCTAAGAAAAAGACCCGTAGAAAGACAACAGTTAGAGAGGCTTTGAAGATTTTAGAAGAGGAAGAGGCTAAAAAACTTATAGATGAAGAAGGAGCTATTAGAGAGGGTGTAACTAGGGCTGAGCAGTCTGGAATCATATTTATAGATGAGATGGATAAGATCGCTGGTAGAGAACGTGGTGTAGGTCCTGATGTTTCTAGAGAAGGAGTTCAGAGAGACCTTTTACCAATAGTAGAAGGATCCACTGTTAATACTAGATATGGTCCAGTAAGGACAGATTATATACTCTTTATTGGGGCAGGAGCTTTTCATGAGACTAAACCTAGTGACCTTATACCCGAATTACAGGGGAGATTTCCGATTAGGGTTGAGCTTGAACCCTTGAGAGTTGAAGATTTTGTAAGAATATTAACTCAACCGGAAAATGCCTTAATAAAGCAGTATACAATGCTATTAGCCACCGAAGGTATAAATCTCAAATTCACAGAATCCGCTATATATGCAATAGCAAGAAGGGCTTTTCAGTTGAATGAAGAATTGGAGAATATAGGAGCTAGAAGGCTTTATACCGTAACAGAAAAAGTACTAGAAGATCTTTCTTTTGAAGCCCCAGATATAGGTAATGGAGAGATAATTATAGATGAAAAATATGTAGAGGAGAAGCTTTCTAGTATCATTAAGGAGAAGGATATCTCTAAGTATATCCTCTAGGTTTTGAGCTTCTCCTCTATAATCTCTCTTAATTTGTCTATTCCTCTGTCAAACGAGGTAGTCAATTTACCTCCACCCTGAGCAAGCTCATCTCTTCCACCACCGCTACCATTAAAGAGCTTGCTCACTTCTTTTATTAATTCTCCTGCCTTTAATCCTCTTTCTACTAGATTTTTTGATACCATAAGGACAAACCTTACTCTATCTTTATCCTTTGCTCCAAGGAGAATTACAGCGTTTGGTAGTTCTTCCTTTATTCTATCTCCTACGATTCTTAAGAATTCGATAGAAAAATCTCCTATTAGCGAACCAACTATATCTATTCCATTTAAGTTTATCCTATTTCCTATTAACCTTTCTGAGAGAAGATCTGCTAAAAGGTCCTCCGCCTTTTCTATATACCTTTTAAGTAATTCTATCTCATCCTCTCTCTTCTTAAGACTAGATATAATCTCTTGTGGGTTACTCTTAAGTATATCTGTGATCTCTTTTATCAGTGCTCTTTCTTCTTGAGCAAATCTTAATGCTTTATCTCCTACTAATGCTTCTACCCTCTTTATTCCGGTTCCTATACTGTAGATATCCTTTATAATAAAGATGCCAATATCTCCAGTTCTTTTTACATGTGTTCCACCGCATAACTCTTTACTTACAGTATCTATACTTACCACTCTTACATTTTCTCCATATCTCTCTTCAAAAAGAGCAATAGCTCCACTCTTTATTGCCTCTTCTAAGGGAAGCTCTTCTATATTAACCGCTAGATTTTCTCTTATATATCTGTTTACTTCACTCTCTATAGTGTCTCTAACAGAAGCTTGTATATCCTCAAAATATACAAAGTCAAACCTGAGTAGATCTGTATCTACAAGAGAACCTGCTTGTTTTACTATATCCCCTAAAGTTTTTCTTAAAACTGAATGCAATAGATGCGTCCCTGTATGGGCTCTAGCCAAAGATTTTCTTCTTTCCCTATCAACTACTAAATATACCTTATCTCCAATAGACACCCTTCCTTCTACTACCTCTACCTTATGATATATAGCATTTCCCTTCTTTTGAACATCTAACACATTAAGTTTGGCATTATCTGAAAGGATTATACCTTTATCGGCAAGCTGTCCTCCACTTTCTGCATAAAATGGAGTAATATCTGTAACAATTTCTCCTATTTCTCCCTTATTTAACTCTTCTGCAGGGTTATTATCTTTGGTTAAGTAGATAATCTCCCCACTATCTTCGAGTGTATCATACCCGGTAAATCTTGTGGCTAGGTCCTCTTTTATCGTAGTAAGAAGAACTTTCTTTCTACTTGCCCTTGCCCTTTCTCTGCTTTCCTCCATCATCTTGGAGAATCCTTCTATATCTACCTCTACATTCTTTTCTTTTGCTATTTCTACAGTGAGTTCTAGTGGAAATCCATATGTATCATAAAGTCTGAATGCCTCTTCTCCAGATACATATTTATCTTTTTCTATTATGCCTTCTAATCTGTCTAAACCTCTCTCTAGTGTAGAGAGGAAGTTTTCCTCTTCCTTTTTTACTATGTTTACTATGAAGTCTTCTTCTTTTTCTAACTCTGGATAGGCATCCTTCATAAGGAATATTACTAGTGGTACTATCTTGTAGAGGAATGAAGCGTTTATTCCAAGGTTTACCCCGTATCTTACCGCTCTTCTAAGTATACGTCTTAGTACATATCCTCTTCCCTCATTACTAGGAATAACTCCATCCCCTATGAGGAATGTAATAGCCCTACAGTGGTCTGCTATAACATTAAAGATGTATGTAATATTAGTGTTTTCTTTATACCTCTTATCTGTTATCTCTTCTAAGTATTCCATTATGGGCTGAAACAGGTCTGTTTCAAATACTGAGCCTACACCTTGCATTACAAAAGCTGCTCTTTCTAATCCCATTCCTGTATCTATATTTTTTCTTGGTAGGGGAGAGAGTCTCCCCGATTCCTCTCTATTAAATTCTGTAAAGACCAGGTTCCAAACTTCTAGATACCTGTCACAGTCACAACCTATCTTACAATCTGGCTTCCCACATCCAAACTCGGGCCCTAGGTCAAAGATTACCTCAGAGCAAGGTCCACAAGGGCCTACAGGACCCATCGCCCAGAAGTTATCCTCTTCTCCCATACGAACTATCCGAGTACTTGAAATTCCTACCTCTTTTTCCCAGATGGATATAGTTTCTTCATCATCTTTATAGACAGTTATCCAAAGTTTTTCTTTTGGAAGTTTTAGTATTTCTGTCAGAAATTCCCAAGACCAAGTTATAGCTTCTCTTTTGAAATAATCTCCAAAAGAAAAATTACCTAGCATTTCAAAGAATGTTAAATGTCTCCTAGTATAACCTACCCTTTCTATGTCTGGTGTTCTTACACACTTCTGTACAGTTGTGATTCGTCTAGCAGGAGGTGTTTCACCAAGGAAATACCTCTTAAATGGGACCATTCCTGCTATAGTTAATAATACAGTTGGGTCATCTGGAATCAGACTTGCACTGCCAAGCCTGAGATGACCTTTAGATTCAAAAAATTTTAAAAATTCCTCTCTTATCTCTTTTGACTTCATATCCAGCCAATTCTCCCGTCAACCCTAGATGTTGATTTATTTTTTTAATATGTTATCATATAATTTAGCTGAATACAATGGATACGTTTCTGCTTAGATATGTATCTAGATGGTGGAAATATTTGGTTGTAAGTATAGTAGCCCTTACAATTGCTACTATACTTAGTCTCATATCGCCTCGTATTCTTCAGGCTGGAATAGATAGTCTTACCCAAGGAAGCTCTAAAGAACTTTCTCGTTATGCTGTCATTATAGTTTTAATAGCACTAGTTAGAGGATTTCTAACCTATATACAGAGGAATCTAAGTGGTCTATTTACAGAAAAGATAGGGAAGGCAATCAAGGATGAACTATATGAACATCTACATCATGTTCCTGTTTCTTACTTCGGAAAGATGTCTATTGGTGAACTTGTTTCTAGAGCTGCTAGCGATGTAGAAGTGGTAAAAAGATTTGTTAACCATGCTCTTATACAAGTCTTTTGGATCCTTCTCCTTTTCTGTGGAGCTATGTATTTTATATTTGTTACAAATGTGAGATTAGCCCTTATAGTCTCTTTAATTTTGCCATTTATCTCACTAACTACAGTTAAGTTTTCTAGAAAGGTAAGGCCTCTACACCTGAAGACCCAACAGCAGATAGCGGTTATGACTAGGGTGGCAGAGGAGCATCTTTATGGGATTAAGGTGGTTAAATCATATGGCAGAGAGGATTACGCTATAGATAAATTTAATAAAGAATCTTTTGGAGTTTTAAATAAGGTTTTATCAGCTACCAGAATATCTTCATTTTATTCTCCTCTTATAGGTTTTATAGCTAATTTAAGTCTTTTAATTATACTCCTCTATGGTGGTATCCAAGTAATAAATGGTAATCTTACTCTTGGAGAACTAGTTGCTTTTAACTCCTATGTTGGTATGTTACTCTGGCCTATGCGTTCAGTTGGACACATAATAAATCTCTCTCAAAGGTATATAGCAGCTAGAGATAGATTATTGGAGATATTTAGTGTGCCACGTGAAGTTGAACCGCAGAATCCTATTTTAAAACCAATAAGAGGAGAGGTGGTATTTGAACATGTAACATTTGGTTACAATAAGAATGAACCTGTATTAAAAGACATAAATCTTAGAGTGAAACCAGGAGAGACTATAGCAATAGTTGGTTCTACCGGTTGTGGTAAGAGTACACTCTTGGAACTTATACCTAGGCTATATGATCCACAGCACGGCACTATATATATAGATGGGATAGATATAAGAAAATATAGTCTAGATTATTTAAGAAAACATATAGGAATGGTCTTTCAGGAGCCATTTTTATTCTCAGATACCATAAAGAATAACATCGCCTTTGGCAAGCCCAATGCTACTATGGAAGAGATTATAGACGTGAGCAAGAAGGCTCAGTGTTATGATTTCATTATGAGCCTTCCCCAAGGATATAACACTATGGTGGGAGAACGAGGTGTTACTCTGTCTGGAGGTGAGAGGCAAAGGGTTAGCTTAGCAAGAGCTCTCCTTATAAATCCACCAATACTTCTCTTAGATGAACCGACCTCTAGTGTTGATGTGGAGACGGAGCTTCTTATTCATGAAGCACTAGAAGAATTTAGAAAGAGATCTACTATCTTTATTGTTGCCCATAGATTATCTACCATAAGAAATGCAGATAAGATAATAGTATTGGAGAATGGAAGGATAGTTGAAGAAGGGACTCATGAAGAGCTGTTAGATAGGAATGGCATATATGCTAGGATATATCATATGCAGTTAGTAGGTGAAAGTAATGCCTGAGATAGAGCTTGAAGAGGAAGTTTTAGGTAAAGCGTATGATCCTAAGCTTGCTAGAAGAATATTTAAGCTAGCTATTCCTCACAAAAGAGAGATACTTGTTACAGTTCTCTTTATGCTTGTAGCGAGTGCTGCAGATTTGGCTAGACCATATATATTAAGGTTAGCTATAGATAAGGCATTAATCCTTAAAGATTTTGATAAGCTTATAGTGTATGGTGTATTCTATATGGTATGTATAGGCATAAGTTCGCTCTTTTCAGGTCTACAGTCCTATTTTATGACAAGGATGGGAGAAACTATTGTGCTGAAGTTGAGAAACGAACTTTTTGCCCACCTACAGAATCTTGATCTTTCATATCACAATAGAGAGAAGGTTGGAAGGATGATATCCCGTCTTACCTCTGATATTGATGCTATTTTGGAACTTATAAGCTCAGGTATTACCACTATTATAGGTGATGGATTTGTTCTTATAGGAATTATTGTCCTCCTTTTGAGTATGAATCTAACGCTTACTGGACTTACCTTCCTATTATTACCACTTCTCTTTGTCGTAAGTTTTGAGTTTAGAAAGAGGATGAGAGATATATATAGAATGGTCAGAATTAGTATCTCTATAGTTACTGGAAACTTTGCCGAAAGTATGGCTGGTATAAAGGTTACCAAGGTTTTTGCACGTTTCAAAGAGAGTGCTGAAAACTTCTATAGACTTACACAGAATAGCTTAGAAGCTGTTATGAAGTCAGTTCATCTTGCTGGTATATATTTCCCTGCAGTTGAACTTATATCAGCCTGTGGGACAGCTCTTATCTTGTGGTATGGGGGTACAAAGGTAATTCAAGGAGCAATAACTATTGGGACACTGGTTGCATTTTTGAATTATCTTGGTAGATTCTTTGGACCTATACAGGAACTCACTAATATATATAATATTCTTCAATCCGCTATGGCTGGAGCAGAAAGAGTTTTTGGGATTCTAGATATAGAGCCGAAGATAAAGGATGCTCCAGATGCTATAGATGTAGATTTTGTCGAAGGACGAATAGATTTTGAACATGTGTATTTTGGTTATGAGCCAGATAGATTGATACTTGAAGATTTTAATCTACATATAGAACCTAGTGAGAAGATTGGTATAGCTGGACCAACAGGGGCAGGGAAGACGTCTATAACTAATCTATTACTAAAATTTTATCAGCCTCAGGGTGGTAGAATCCTGATAGACGGTATAGATTTACAGAAGATATCGAATAAGAGTCTAAGAAAACTCATAGCTGTTGTCCCCCAAGAGCCTTTTATATTCTCTGGGACAATCCTAGAGAATATTAGGTTTGGCAGACTGGATGCTACAGTAGAGGAAATAGAAAGAGCCTGCGAACTGGCTTGTCTGGGTAATCTTCTCTCTAGGCTTCCAAAAGGCTTATATACAGAGTTAGGAGAAAGAGGTGCAGGGATATCCGTTGGAGAGAAACAGTTGATATCAATTGCTAGGGCTATACTCTCAGACCCTAGAATTCTAATACTTGACGAGGCTACTTCAAATATAGATACAGAGACAGAAAAACTTATACAAATAGCTTTACAAAGACTTATGGAAGGTAGAACTTCTATTGTAATAGCCCATAGACTTTCTACGATAAAAGAGATGGATAGAATCATCGTGATTCAGGAGGGTAAAATAGCAGAGATGGGAACTCATGAAGAATTGTTAAGAAATGGTGGTTTATATTCGCATCTAGTTGAAATCAGTGAGAGGGGTTAAGATGATAAAGGATAAGAGGTTTGTTATTCTTGTTTTAGTTATATCGGTAGTTTTATCCCTGATTTCCATATCCAAAAGATCTTCTCTAGAAAGAATGAATAATCGAGTAGAGATTATTATAGATTCTGATGATTTTCAAAGCTTAGCGTTTCAAGAGGGTATCTCCTTTTATGAACTGCTTAGAGAATTAAGGTCTGCAGGCGCTACTACCTTAAGTATTCCTTTATTGACTTGGCAAGATCTAGAAACTAAAAATTATGTTGGCATATTTTCCCATAGAGAACTTGGTAGGTTGGTATTTTCTGGTAGTATAGACCCATTAATATCTGCTCTATACAGGCAAGGGAGCCCCTCAGAGACATACATTATTGTAAAGCCGGGATTTAACGTATCTAGAGGGATTGACCTTTTAAAAGACCTTATAGGTTATGGAAAGGTTAGTCTTTTTCAGTATAATTCTAACCAGGTATTTATAGTAAAAACCACCTCTTCTAATCTGAGGACACTTCCCTCTGGTTATATAGATTCTGCACTTTTGGAAATAGCTAAATCTCTAGGCTATAGGATTATATTTAGACCGTTAAATACTCCATATATAAACCAGCGAGCAATTCCTAAGATGCTAGAGTCGATTCTTCCATATAGAGATATTACTGCTGGACTGTTATTCCAGGGTACAGAGGTTCTTGGGTACCCTAAGCACCTAGAAGAAACTGCTAAGTTGATAAAAGAAAACGGCCTTAACATAGCAGTGGTAGAGTTTAGTAATCAAAAAGGTATAGAGGTCCTTACTAAAGATTTAAAGGGGAGTATTGTGAAATTACATTCTATAACCTTAGGAGAGATGTATAAACTTAAACCCAGAGAGCTACTAGATAGAACCGTAAGGGCTGTTAAAGAGAGAAATGTGAGATTTTTATACCTTAGACCTATACCAAATATCTATGAGAAAGAGACATTAATAGAAGAAAATATAAGTCTAATCTCCTCTATTAAAGAGAGGCTAAGTAAAGAAGATTTTATTGTTGAGAGGGTAAGTATTTTACCTGACTGGCAAGGATTTAGATTAGCTATGCTTTCTATGGGATTAGGGATATGCACTGCTATACTCCTAATTGGTCAGAACGTTTTGCCCTTATCCTTAGTTTGGTCTTTAGTTTTACTATCCCTTTTCTCAGGGGGATTAGCTACTATCTTTCCACTTTCTCTCTTTAAAAAGCTTTTAGCTCTTGGGGTAGCATGTATATTTCCTATAGTTCCTATTTGGCTAATTGTTCTTTCTGATAAAAGAGAACCTACACTTTATAAGATAATCAAGATAGCTTTATTAAGCCTAGCTGGCGGATTGATGATTGGTGGAGGATTGTCTTCTACTGATTTTATGCTTCAGATAAGCCAATTTATGGGAGTAAAACTAGCGCATATTATTCCATTTTTACTCTTTTTATTATTGATATACCTTTCACAAAGAGATGTTATCGTTAATATCTTAACTTATCCTTTAAATGTTTTGAGCCTATTATTGATAATTCTCTTTGTTGGAGGAGGTATATTTTATATACTTAGAACAGGTAATATATCTTCAGAGGCTATTTGGGACTTCGAAGTTAGGATGAGGACTATTCTTGAAAGATTTATGTTCGTAAGACCTAGGACACAGGAATTTCTTATAGGTTATCCATCGATCTTTTTGGCTTTAGAATTCTTGAAGACAAAAAAGGAATTAGGTATTATATTTAGTGTTATATCTATGATAACACCTGTCTCTATAATGAATTCTTTCTGCCACATACATACACCAGTACATATTACTTTACTGAGAACACTAAATGGATTTATACTAGGCTCTATAGTTGGATATCTCTTAATTACTATTTTACGTAAGATTTTGAGTTTCCTTGCTAAGAATACGAGTACTTAAGTCTTTCCAAACTCTTTTAGTCTGTTCCTTCGTATACTCAAAACTTATTGAGGTATCTATTTTATAGTTTGCAAATCTAAGTTTGATTTCTTGGTCTAATTGGGAGGCTAATCTCTTTTTTGCTTCTTCTAGTGTAATATGCCACTTTCTTATAATTCTTTCTAGTAGTATTTCTTCTGATGCATATGTTGTAACGACAATATTTCCAATATCCCATGCCCTTACCTCTACATATAAAGGTATCTCTATAACTAAAATGTCACTTCTACTAGTATATCCTCTTAGATATCCTAAGACAAATGGATGAACAATAGAATTTAATACATACCTCTTATTCGAATCTACAAATATTTCCCTTACAAATTCTTTAGAACCGTAATCCGGTAAAAAGTATTTTAATAGCCTCCTTACCCTATCATCAGTATTTATTATATGCTTTGCAATCTCATCGCTTGATATATACTCTGCTCCAAACTCTTTAAGGTAGTTACATACTGTACTCTTACCGCTTCCTATTGCTCCAGTAACTATTATGCTTACTTCTGACATCTTGGACAGTAATAGGTACCCCTACCACCAATCTTTATCATAACTATAGGAGTATCACAGATAGGACATTGGTCTCCTTCTTTTCTATGAACCTTTGGTTCAAAACTTTTCTCTCTTGATATAAGATTTGTAAATTCTTCGGTAGATGTGCCACCTAATTTAAGGGCTTCTTCAAGAGTATTCTTTATTGAGTTATATAGAGCCTCTATTTCCTCTTTACTTAGACTCTGACAAGGTCTGGTTGGGTTTATCTTTGCCCAAAATAGTATCTCATCTGCATATGTATTTCCTATACCTGAGATTATATCTTGGTCCATTAGGAACGTCTTTATATTACCACGCTTCTTCTTAAGGCTTTTACTTAGATATTCTAGCGTAAAATCTTTCGATAGAGGATCTACTCCTAGCTCCTCTATTAGGGAGTCTATCTCACTGGTTATCTTCATCTGAGCAAGCCTCCTTGGGTCTCCAAAGTGTATATATTCTCCATCTACTGGAAGTATTATACAGTCATAACTATCTGCTTCTCCATAATCTACTAAGAATATATATCCATTAAGCCTTAGATGAAATGCTATATACATCTCATCCAGAGAGATTAAGACCCACTTACCTCTTCTCATTACATCCTTTATCATCTTATCCTCTAGCAGATTCGAATCTCCGCTAATTACTTTTGGATTTATTATAATTGGTCTACCAAGAGTTTTATCCTTTATTCTATTTCTTAAATTGCTTACAAGTATTTCTAATTCAGGTAATTCTGGCATCTAACCCTCCATTTTTATCTCTACCACTTTTATCTTACTTTTATGCCCACTTATAATCTTGACTTTGGATTTTGATGTATTAAAATAATCTGCCAAGATTTCTATTAATTCTTCATTGGCTTTTCCCTCTAATGGGGGAGAATTTAAAGAAACTCTATACTCATTATTTCCTACTTTAATATTCTGTTTAACAGAATTAGGCTTAACCCTTACTGTTATTCTCATCCTTTTATAAATTTATCCACCTCTTCTTTATTTACTGTTGCTACCCCTATTACGTAGTCGCCTCCGCCGTAGTATACATAGTAGGTATTATTTACCTCTACTGCTCCACAAGTAAATACTACATTAGGAACTATGCCTTCTAGTTCATAGTACTTTTCTGGTTCGAGGATTGGTTCTTCTTGTCTCTTTAATACTATACTTGGATCTTCTAAATCTAGAAGGGCTACACCAAGTCTATAGACCATATCTTCATCTACCCCATGGTAGAATATAAGCCACCCGCTGTCTGTTTTCATTGGAGGAGCTCCAGCTCCAATCTTTTTACTATCCCATTTGCCTTTCCTAGGAGTCATTATAATTCTGTGTCCTCCCCAATGAATGAGGTCATCAGAGTAGGCAATCCATATATCTGGAGGTATCCTATGTAGCATTACATATTTACCCCCAATCTTTTCGGGGAAAAGCACAGCATCTTTATTATCGACGTCCGGTAATACCACTCCATATCTTTCCCATGTTATAAAGTTTCTAGTGCTGGCTAAAGATACCCTAGTTCCCCTCTCTGAATATGCAGTATAGAGCATATAAAATGTATCCCCTATCTTTGTAATTCTTGGATCTTCCGCTCCAAAGGTTTCATAATCTCCAGTATGTTCAAAGACAGGCTTATCTAGTTTGAAAAAATGAAAACCATCTCTACTTACCGCATACCCTATGTTCGACCTATTCTCTCCATATACCGCTCTATAGAGGAGATGAAATAGTCCGTTATGGTATACAACTCCTGCATTAAACGTTCCACCTTCTTCCCAAGTATAAGTAGGTTTAAGTATTGGATTACCGGGATATCTAACTAATTTCATAAAGTTTCTTTCACCCCTGCATTTGTTTCTATAAAATTATTCTTTTAATTATATTATACTCTGAGGTGAGCCACATAGTATAATGTTAGTGTGAAGAAGGATAATATTTCCCTTTTTATAGCATTAATATTTGTTTCCATATCACAACTCTATCTACAGGTTTTGCTTACTAGGATATTCTCTATAACTCAGGGATATCACTGGGCATTCTTAATTGTAGGGTTAGCGCTTTTGGGTAATGGTATAGGAGGAATATACCTTGTCTTTAAGAAAGTAATTTATAAAGAGGAAGGGATGAAATACCTTAGACTTCTGAGTATAATCTATCCATTATCAATTGTTCTTACTTATATAGCGGTAAACCTTCTTCCTTTTGATCCATTCCTAATTCCTTGGTCTAAAATACAGTTTTTCTACTTTTTTCTCAATTTTATCTCTTTCTTGATACCCTTTTTCTTTTCTGGACTGCTTGTATCTCTTTCCTTGACCATCTTTCATGAAACGCATTTTACTCTTTATAGTATGACATTTATAGGGGCTTCTATCGGCTCTATCTCTGTATTATTCTTTATTTCTATCCTTAGTGAATTCGGAGCGATGTTAGTAAGCGTAATTTTAGGGCTTTTGGCTTCACTTTTACTCTGCCAAAGGTCAAGATACAATACTCTCTCTACCATACTACTGTTGACTTTTGTATACCTTGCTATTTACAAGCCATTTGAAATTTCAGTAAGACTTTCTCCATATAAAGATCTTTCACAACTACTTAAAATTCCTCAGACCAAAGTCTTAGCTACTTATAGAAATGTTAATTCAAGGGTAGATATTGTAGAGTCACCAGTTATAAGATATGCCCCTGGTTTGAGTTATAAATATAATGGAAAATTACCTTCAGGGATAGGTATAACTACTGATGGGGAGAATCTAAAAGCTATAATTACCTCTAACCATTTCACAGATTATTTACCCCAGTCTATTTTATATGTTTTAAAGAAAAATTCTAAAGTTCTCATAGTTGAGCCTGTAGGTGGACTAGATATAGTCTTGGCTTTGAATAAAGATATTAAAGACATAACTGTCATTTTTGAAAATCCTATAATGGTTGATATATTAAAGAAATATCTTTTGGATTTATCAAATATTCGCTTTATAGTTGAGCATCCTAGAATATATCTTGCTCAAAGTAGAGAGATGTTTGATGTTATTCAGTTTTCATTAGAGGAATCCTTTTATGTGGTTGCATCTGGTTCTTATTCTTTAAGAGAAAATTATAAATATACGGTGGAAAGCTTCAAATCGGTCTATACCCATCTTAATCCTGATGGTATAGTTTTATTTACTAGATGGCTTCAGCGGCCACCTGTAGAGGAATTGAGACTTTTTAATATCATACTTACTGGGCTTAGAGAACTTGGAGTTAAAGAGCCCGAAAAGCGTATTGTCTCTTTTAGGAGTCTAAATACGATGACTTTTATAGTAAAGAATGGAGAATTTACTTTGGAAGAGATAAGCAAGATAAAAAGATTCTCAGAATCTATGTCTTTTGACTTGACTTTTCTCTATGGACTTAAGTCCTCTGAGACAAACAGATTTAATGTCCTCCCTGAGGATATATACTTTGAGTATTTTCAGAAGTTGTTAAGAGAAGAGGATTTTTCTAAGGATTATCCTTTTCGTATTGATCCCCCAAGAGATGATAGGCCTTTTTTCTTTCACTTCTTCAAGAAAGATCAGATTTCTATAATATTGAAAAATTGGGGACGAACTTGGCAACCTTTCGGTGGAGCAGGTTATATTATTATAATTGGCACAATCTTTCTACTTATAATGTTTTCAGTCCTTATAATTATGCTACCCTTTATTTTAAAGAGAGGAACGCTTCCAAGGCTTCATAAAATCTCAAAACTATCTATCTATTTTTTTATCATAGGAGTAGCTTATCTTTTTGTAGAGATTCCAATAATGCAGAGATTTATACTCTATCTAGGAAAACCCATCTACTCTTTTTCTATTATTTTAGCTATTTTATTATTATCTTCTGGTTTTGGAAGCTTTTACTCCATTAGACTCTCTAAAAGTCCAATCACTCTTATTTTAGGCGTTTTTATCTTAGCTATTTCTATTAGTTTACCTTTTATACTAGAGTTCTCTTTAAGATATCCTTTTTATCTTAGAGTATTACTCTGTATTATTATGATAGGTCCATTGGGATTTCTTATGGGAATGCCATTTCCAATAGCCTTGGAAAAAGTTAAAAAATACTCAGTTAATGCTATTCCCTGGTGTTGGGCTATAAATGGTGTTGCTTCTGTCTTAAGTTCATTTTTGTCTACTGTAATATCAATTTATACTGGATTCACTTTTGTCCTTATTGTAAGTAGTATTCTCTATATCTCGGCTGGACTGATATTGTTTTTATCGCCTGACAAGAGGAACAAAGAGGACATCCCCTAGATTTTTATAAACAAGTTTTTCTTCTGTCTCCTTCTTGATTAGCCATAATGTCTGATATAGTCCAGTAGGACCAACAGGAATAACCATCCTTCCACCTATCTTCAACTGTTGGATGAGCGGAGGAGGGACATGGTCAGGTGCACAGGTAACAATAATGGCGTCAAAAGGAGCATACTCTTCCCAACCATTATAACCGTCACCTATCTTTATCTTTACCTTATATCCTAGACTTTTTAAAACTCTATCTGCCCTTTTGCCCAATTCCTCTATAATCTCTACTGAATAGACCTTATCTGTAAGTTCTGCTAGAATAGCTGCCTGATATCCCGATCCTGTTCCTATTTCTAAAACCTTTTCTCCCTTCTTTATCCCTAAACTTTCAGTCATTAAGGCAACTATATATGGTTGCGATATAGTCTGTCCATAACCTATCGGTAAGGGTCTATCGTCATATGCAGATTTCCATTGACTCTTATCTACAAAAAGATGTCTTGGAACTTTAAGCATAGCAGATATAACCCTTTCATCCTTTATCCCTCTACTCCTTATTAATTCTACCATTCCTTTTCTAGCCTCTTTTAGGTATCTCTCCTCCTCTTCGGACCCTAGGAAAAAGAGGAGAGATACCATAATAAAAAGGGATATTAAGACCTTACCCCTCAAGGAACTTAAAACCTCCTTATATTTTCTTTTCTATCTCACTTATAATCCTCTCTAGGAAAGATTCTACGCTAAAGCTCCCTAGATCCTTGTCTATTGTTCTTACAGAGATGGTATTATTTTCAACCTCTCTATCTCCTATCACAACTATATAAGGAATCTTCTTTACTATCGCTTCTCTAACTTTATAGTTTACCTTCTCATTTCTTGCATCGAGTTCTACCCTTATGTCTCTATCTAAGAGTATATTCTTTATCTCTATCGCTTTTTCATTATGTCTATCTGCTATAGGTATTACAACTGCTTGAACAGGTGCTATCCAGAGGGGGAACCTCCCTGCAAAGTGTTCTATAAGTCCACCTATAAATCTCTCCATAGAGCCAAGGACTGTCCTATGAATCATTACTACTCTATGTTCTTTTCCGTCACTTCCTATATAGTTTACATCAAACCTTTCTGGAAGGTTAAAGTCTACCTGTATAGTTGGACCTTGCCACTCTCTTCCTAAAGCATCTATAAGTTTTATGTCTATCTTTGGTCCATAGAAAACCCCTCCACCTTCATCTATTTCATAGTCCATTCCTTCCTGTCTAAGTGCTTCTTCCAACGCCTTTGTTGCCATCTCCCATATCTCATCTGTTCCTATATACTTTTCTGGTCTTGTAGATAGATAGGGTTTATATTCATACTTAAATGTCTTCATGAAGAAATCCATAAGTTTTATAACTCCTCGTATCTCATCTAGGAGCTGGTCTTCTCTACAGAATATATGTGCATCATCTTGTGTAAATCCTCTAACCCTTAGCATTCCGTGAAGTGTTCCTATTCTTTCATATCTATAGACAGTACCTAATTCTGCATATCTAATAGGTAGGTCTCTGTAACTTCTCTGTTTTGTCTTGTATATAAGAATATGTCCAGGACAGTTCATTGGCTTCAATCTATATCTATTTGTATCTATCTGAATTGGAGCATACATAGATTCGGCATAATTCTCTAAATGTCCACTTATCTCATATATCTTTTCACTTGCTATATGGGGTGTATATACTAATTCATATCCTCTCTTTATATGCTCCTTACGCCAAAAGTTCTCAATGGTATTTCTTATAATTGCCCCATTAGGATGCCAGAAAATAAGCCCGGGTCCAACCTCTTCGTGTGTACTGTATATATCAAGTTCTCTCCCTAAGATTCTATGGTCTCCCCTCTTTGCCTCTTCTAGGAACGCTAGATAATTATCTAATTCCTCCTTCTTATAGAAGCTCGTTCCGTATATCCTCTGCATCATAGGATTGTGCTCGTCTCCTCTCCAATACGCACCAGAGGTAGAGAGTAACTTGAAGTACTTTACCCCACCAGTACTTTCTATATGAGGTCCAGCACACATATCGACGAAATCTCCTTGCCTATAGAAGGTTATCTCACCTTCTATATCTCTTGCTAATTCTATCTTAAATGGTTCTTCTAGCTCTTCTAGAAATTTTATTGCCTCTTCTTTTGATAAAGAAAACCTTTCAAGTTTATAATCTTCTTCAATAATCCTCCTCATCTCTTCCTCTATTCTCTCTAGATCCTCAGGAGTAAATGGTTTCTCTATATAGAAGTCATAATAGAATCCTTCATCAGTTGGTGGTCCAATGCCTAACTTGGCGTTAGGGTATAATCTTTTTACAGCATGGGCAAGTATATGGCTTGCTGTATGTCTTAGAGCAAGTAAATCTTCTTGTACCTCTATCTTTTTCCCTGGACTCATTGTTTCCTCCTTTTAAAAACTATAAGACTAGGGAGCTTATTTTTTATTATAACTCTCCCTAATCTTATAGTATACAAGATTCTGAAAAGTTTCTCTACTCTACCCTTATCTCGACTTTTTCTCGTTCATCATCTACCTGGATAAGTGTCCCCTCTAATCCTTCGTCTATCATCTTTTGCAGTTCATTTAAATCTATTCCTGATTCTTCTAGTTTGATTCCTCCAAAAGTCATTCCACTTGTTAAGCCAAATTTAAGGAAAGCCTTTGCTAAAGATAATGGAACAGAGATATCAACTTCCTTCCTGCCTAATTCTTTATTTATAACAGATATCTTTACCCTTTTACCTAGAAACCTTCCAGTGTCTCGTGCAGATTCCTCCCTTATTGCATCTAAAAGTTTAGCCCCCTCTTCTGCTGTTATCTTTCCTTCTCCTATCATCTTAAGTATCTTAAGCTCTTCTTCTTTCATTTTCATCCCCTCCTAAGCCTTCTTATTCTCTCCATAGCTTCTTCATAACTGATCTCACCACGTTCTAACATTTCTAAGATTCTTAATCTTTCTTCCTCATAATATCTAGTTCTACCTAGTATCTTATCCACTAAGGACTCTATCCTTTCTTCTAGCTTCATTCTCTTGTGTGGACTTTCTATTAATCCCCAAATTATTAGGATAATTCCAAGGACAAAGAAAATAGGAGCTAGAAAGACTATAAGTTTTACTAATAGTGCAATCATTAGTACTAGTAAAATTCCAACTATTATCCAGAATACGCCAGTTCCTAAACTTAGTGGAAGATAAAATAGTGCTCCTCCTAAAGATATTATTGCTAGGATGATCCACAGTATCTCCATACTATTCCTCCAAGATATTACTTAATCCTCCATACCCCATAGCATCTAAAAGGCTTATAGCATCCTCTTTAGATAACTTACCCGTTTTATACATATCCCTTATCTTCTTTACCTCTTCAGGTATATAAGAGATAAATGTATTGTTTTCAGTAGAAGTTAAAATTTGACTTTCTTGCCTATTTGTCTGTGTCTGTTGTAGTATTTTTATCTCACCAGTTCCTTTTCCAGTCTTCACTGAGACATCCCCAGAAATTACATTTATACTTAGTTTATTCCTTCCTCCATCCGTTACTAGATGCTTACTTCCTATCCTACCCGTTCCTATAGTCTCGTTATTCACAGAGACATCTCCACTTATCCCTTTAAGATAAAGGTCTATCGAATTTGTTTCTGTATCTACATCTACATCTCCACTCACTCCAGAGATATCTACATCCCAATCTTCACCTCTTAAGAATATCTTTACATCCCCGGACCTGAAGTTTAGAGAGCCTTTTTTAGTTTCCATGTCGATGTCTATATCACCGCTAGTAAGATGTGCTTGAAAAGAATTACATAAAAGTTTTTCTATTTCTATATCACCGGATGCTGCTTTTAATGAGATATCTTCTCCTTTATAGTCTGTAAAAAGTATATCTCCAGACTTTAGATTTAAATCAAGGGTTTTATCTCTAGGTATATATAGGTCTATATCTCCGGTAATCCCTCCAAAGTTAAAGAATGGTATTCCAAGTACACCCTTACTTCGGATCTTCAAAAACAGACTATTATCTCTTATTTCATGTTGTAACTCTAGTCCCTCACCTATATCGTACACCAGCTCATTTCTTTCAGAAGGCAATATCTTTATATCTCCTCCAAAGCCATCTATAGAGATCTTTTTTATTCCCTCGGTAGGAATCTGCCCTCTCATTTTTTATTCGCCTCCTTTTAAAAGTTTTACTGCTTCTTGGGGGGTAATCTCTCCCCTCTCTATCTTCTCTAGAACCTCCATCTTATCTACCCTTTCTTCCTCCGCTGGATACCCTAGGATTTTTGCTATTTCGTTTAATCTGCTTCTCAGTGTGGGATAAGACAAGTTTAGCTCTCTTCCTAGATCACTTAAGTTACCTCTGTTTTTTATAAATAACTTGATAAAGTTTAATTGTTCCCTAGAAAGTTTAAAGAATTCGTCTAGATAGAACGTTCCTTTTATCTCTGTGTCACAGGTAGGACATTTTAATGCAGTTATATACATCTCTTCTCCACATATAGGACATTTTGTTACTATCTTATTCATTTTAATCACCTCCTTCACTTTTTTAAAATTATATATTAAATTATTTAAAATGTCAATAAAAATATCTACATAGAATAACAAATTTTCTATTTGACAAACCTCTCCTATTATGCTATAGTTTATGAGGATTTACCCAGTATTTCTTGAACTAAACTTTAATAAGGAGGTTATGTATGCAGGAGCTTGTTGAAATACGTTGGCATGCGAGAGCAGGGCAGGGAGCCAAATCTGCTGCTTATCTCCTTGCCGAGTCAGCTTTAGGTGCTGGCAAGTATATACAGGCTTTTCCAGAATATGGTCCCGAGAGAATGGGCGCTCCGATGAAAGCCTACACTAGGATTAGTAATAAGCCTATAAGGATACATTCTCAAATAACTAATCCAGATATCATAGTAGTATTAGACCCAAGCTTACTTAAGGTGAGAGATACCTTAGATGGCTGGAAGGAGACAAGCGTACTTATAGTTAACACTAGCAAATCTCCTAGAGAGATAAGAGATAGTTTAAGCCTTAAAGGTGGTAGGGTTTATGCATTAGATGCAACTAGGATAGCACTTGATACTATAGGAAGAAATATACCAAATACCCCTTTATTGGGCGCCCTTATAAGAATTATGGGCAGTCCAACTCTTGATGAGGTTTTAGAAGAGCTAAGACATAAATTCTCTGGTAGATTTAGTGAAAAGGTTGTGCAAGGGAACATAGAGGCAGTTAGACGTGCTTATGAGGAGGTGCAGTCAGAATGAAACTTCCTACATGGAAAGAGATGCCAGAAGGAATAGTAATTTTAGAAGCTGGAAATGCACAAGAGTATGAGACTGGTTCTTGGAGGACATTTCGTCCTGTTGTAGATAAATCAAAATGTATAAATTGCCTATTCTGTTGGATATATTGTCCTGATACATCTATTATAGTTAAAGACGAAAAAATGGAAGGTATAGATTATTCACATTGCAAGGGCTGTGGTATATGTAGCAAAGTCTGTCCAGCCAAAGCTATAAGCATGGTAGAGGAGGGAAGCCTATGAAGACAAAGAATCTAATAGCTTTAGAAGGTAATCAAGCTATAGCATTGGCAATGAAGCAGATAAATCCAGATGTTGTTGCTGCCTATCCAATTACTCCTCAAACAGAGATAGTTCAAGTATTTTCAGAATATGTTGCCAATGGAGAGGTTCATACAGAGTTTGTTACAGTTGAAAGTGAACACTCTGCCCTTTCTGCTTGCATTGGTGCTTCTGCTGCTGGAGCTAGAACTATGACTGCAACTTCTTCCCAAGGATTGGCTTTGATGTGGGAGATGCTATATATAGCTTCTGGAGCCAGACTTCCAATAGTTATGACTGTTGTAAATAGAGCATTGAGTTCTCCTATAAATATTCATTGTGATCATTCTGATGCTATGGGAGCTAGGGATAGTGGATGGATTCAATTGTGGTCTGAGACTGCTCAGGAGGCTTATGATAATCTTATTCAAGCGGTAAGAATAGCAGAAAGTGTAAACCTTCCTGTGATGGTAAATATGGATGGATTTATTACTAGTCATGCCGAAGAAATGATAGAACCACTAGAGGATGAAGAGGTAAAAAGTTTTGTCGGAGAACATAAACCTTTAAGATCACTTCTAGATGTAGAACATCCATTTACTATTGGTCCTTTGGCTCTACCTGATTCTTATTTTGAATTTAAGAGATCTCAGGCAGAGGCGTATAAAAGGGTTATTCCAGTTGTAAAAAGTGTTGCAGAGGATTTTGCCAAGATAACAGGTAGGAGATATGACCTTTTTGAGACCTATAACCTTGACGACGCTGAGATAGGTTTGATTGTATTAAATTCTACTGCTGGAACCGCTAAAGAAGTCATAGATGCCCTTAGAAGAGATGGTAAAAGGGTTGGACTTTTAAAGCCTAGACTTTTTAGGCCTCTTCCGGTAGAAGAGCTTAAGGGAGTCCTTTCTAAACTTAAGGTTATAGGGATTATGGATAGGGCAGATACCTTTGGCGGTTTTGGTGGACCTCTATTCACTGATATTAGGTCTGTTCTTTATGATGTCCCAAATCGTCCTATAATAACTGATTATATCTATGGACTTGGCGGAAGGGATGTGACTATGGAACAGATATTTAAAGTATTTGAAAGCCTAGAGAGTATATACAAGACAGGGAAAGTAGAAAACCTAGTAAGTTATGTTGGTGTTAGAGAGTAAGGAGGGTTAAAATGCCTGTTAATATAAAAGAACTTTCGAGAAAAGAAGATAGACTTACTGGTGGTCATAGACTCTGTGCAGGGTGTGGTGCATCTATAGCTGTGAGGCAGATATTACTTGCAATAGACAAGCCTGTTATAGCATCTAATGCTACAGGATGTCTTGAAGTAGCTACTACTATATACCCTTATACTGCATGGAAGATCTCTTGGATTCATAGTGCATTTGAGAATGCTGCTTCGACTATAAGTGGGGTAGAAGCTGCGTATCAGAGTCTAAAGAGACAGGGCAAGATAACAGAAGATATTGCCTTTCTTGCATTTGGAGGAGATGGTGGAACCTACGATATAGGATTTCAGGCACTATCTGGAGCTATGGAGAGAAATCATAGAATACTTTATATATGTTATGACAATGAGGCCTATATGAATACCTGTCTCTTATACACATCT
>JAOACC010000078.1 GCA_026418035.1 bacterium | reverse complement strand
AACATTATAACACATCACTATCTGCTTACAATTAGCCCTTGTAAGCTCTTCCGCTATCTTCTGAGCGGTTCTTACACTTTTAATAGTTTCAGAAGCTATTACTACCTCTGGAGAAGAACCATCTATATTCTTCAGATTCTTCTTTATAACCTCAGCCCATCTTCTAACAACCTGCATATTCTCCTCTTCATTGGCTGAGTAAACATGAGGTCTCCCGTCATTTATCTTAACAATCCCAATTGGTGTTGATCTCATCCTCTCACTCCTTTCTTATTCTAATACTACTATCTGATAGCCATTAACCTCTGGCACAGTAAACTCTACATATCCATTATTATATACAAATTCCAAATCTTTCATCTCTGGTGCAAGATAGCATTTAGATGGAGCATTCTCAAGTCTTACCTTTAATCCTACATTGTATAGAGGTATCACATCCTCTATAACATCTATACTCTTACATCTTCTCTCAGGTATATAGTGGAGAATATGGACTATAGTTCTAATCTTATTGGCAACCTCCTGGAGATTTACAGTTACCCTAGCAGTTGAAGGTAATTCACCTAAAATTAAAGGTTTCTCTAAGAGAAGGTCTATGCAATTTTTAACTAGCTTCTTGTAAATTAGATTTCCATGAAGTATATATGTCCTAAATATAGGATAAGATATATAAATTACATTACCGTTCTTAGTTACTGCTGGATAAGGACTTTTCTTTTCAGGAGGAGTTTGAGCATGAGAAGAGAAATGTTCCCAAGTTCTATTAAAGTAAGGTTGATAGACTTCTGTTAACACTTGGGTCCCCTCTCTAGGTAGAATTTTTGTCCCCCTTTCATACATTACATACTCTGCAGGCTCTATATCTTTATCTATAGGAGATAGAACTCTAAAATAATCCGGAGAGTAATCACTATCACCAAGATAATTAATACCAATTTCATCAAGGATAAACTTTTCTTCATTTAATCCTGACTTATAGCTCAGTATAAGCTTTCCACCACTATTTAAGTAATTCTTCAACTTATTAGCAAGCTTTTCGTCTATATTGACTCTATCTGGGGCAATAATAAGTTTATATTTATTTAGGTCTTCACAAGAGTCTATAAATGAAAATTGGTAGTGTAACTCAGAAAGCATTCTCATAGCCCCTTCATCCGAATCTGTCCTCCAGTCATTATAGAAGGAGCTAGAGATAAGAACTCCTATATCAGATAGAGGTCTAGCATTTCTACACCATTCTTCTCTTTCAGCAACCTTCTTATAGACATTACCTATAAGATTGTAAACAGTCTTGTCTAACTTTCCCCTTGGATGTAGTTGGTCTCCAATAGAACATTTCGCTCCTAAGGCTAACATTGTAAAGCATTCATACTCCAAAGCAGGTTTATTTTTGAACCCTCCAAAATCAGCCCAACTTTTGTGAAATCTCCCTGTCATTCCAAGAAGGTCTTTACCAAGAGTTTGATAATAACGGACAAATAGTGGAAAATGATTATATCCCCAACCACCAGAAGGCAGTGATTCTATCTCAAAGTGTGTAAAATAATCCGTCTCTTGCCTCATGCCTAATTCATAGTCACTCTCAAACCTGAGCCTAGAGTTGTAGAAAATACTAACATCGGGTCTTATACTTTTGACTAGCTTGTCCATCCTAGATATAAAGTTCCTACCTATAATCTGAGAGTGTCTATATAGATCCACATCGTTTGTTGGATCAAGTCCTAGTCTCTTCCTACTCTTCAGACAGTGATTACATACACATCCAGGGAATGTCTGCATAACTATATCAAAGAACACGCCATCTACATTATAAAGCTTAAGAACTTCTTCTGTTTGCTCTGCCACATAATCTATATATGGAGAATTCATACAGAGAAATCTCCAGCCTCTATTACCAAATGGAGGCCTTCCTGCCAGAGTTCCATCTTTATTCACCTGTAGCCAATCCCCATGATTACTAGCAGAATACTCGTCCCAAACTACACTAATATAAACACACACCCTTATACCCTCTCTATGACAGGCTTCTACCATCTCACCAAGGAGGTCCCTTTTTAAAGCAGGATGCATTATTCCAACTTTAGTTGGATAATAAGACATTCCATGATGGCATTTAGCAAAGACCGTAATGGAATTTACATAAGCAGACTTAAGGGTTTGGGCAAAATCGGTGGGCTCGAAATCTACTCCTACATCTGGTATTAGTGGCGAAGTATGAAAATCCAGATGGACTTGTCTAAAAGGCAATTCAATCATAATATCTCACCCCTTCATCAAGCATTACCAGATAATTCTCTACAGGAACATAATTTGTCACAGTATTACCAGAACCTAAGGCATATCTATTAGGCATACACTTATCTAGTATATCTCTTACATAATTTCTTAGCTCTTTCTCTTCTAACCTACATAACTTATCAACATCTACCCCTCCTAAAACTGCTACTCTATCCCCATATCTCTTCTTAAATTCTGTCACTGGTATTATGGCGTCTTGGAATGAATGAATAGCATCTATCCTTACATCTCCAATCAAACCTTCAATAATCTCTAAAATATTTCCGCAACAATGGAACCAATACATCTTGTTATGTCTATGAGCAAGTTCAGCGTATTTCTTATGCCAAGGTAGAACTAACTCCCTCAAAAATCTAGGTGATAGTATAGTACTTGTCTTAAAACCAAGGTCATCACCTTGGAATATTCCTTCCACATTATCTAATGTAATAACATTCTCGTAGAATCTATAGATGGTTTCTCCTACTTTATTAAAAACTGCCTTTACTAAATCGTAATCTTCATATAATAGATAACTCATACCCTCAAAACCTAAAAGTGATTCACTACTGATCTCAAAGACTCCGCTAGAGGGGCAGACCATCATCTTCATACCTTCGGGTAGATTTTTAGAGACAAACTCATAGTTAGAATAGTCAAAAGACTCTGATTTAGGCCAGGGATATTCTTCAAAATCTTTCCATGAAGTTATTATTCCCATAGACTCCTCTATCCAACTTCGTTGTCCTCTAGAGAGTATAGCGGTATCTGAAGTAACCCTCCTTTTTTGTCCAACAAAATTTAACCCTCCAGCAACCCTAATATAATCATATCCCATCCTATACCAGAACGTTATTTGCTGTTTCCAGAAACCTTGGAAATCTTCCTCTATGGATTTAATTACTTTATTCCCTAAGATATTCTCAGTAATATATTGAACGATCTCTATATCTTGAAATAATTCTACAAAGTGAACCTTTTTAGCAGGTCTTTTACCGAGAATCACATCTTTAAACTCATAAAAGTTTGGCTCCGGCTTTTCAAAGGGAACTCTCAATCTTTTCATAAAGCCTCCCTTAAAAGATTATATCTTTAAATTCCTTAATAGGAACAACCTTCGTTTTCATCTTATTACCTCTAAAGTAGCTATAATATAGCCACTTCACAACGAAAAAGTAAGTCTCTTGCTTAAATATTCTATATACCTATCCATCATCTCTTCAGGTATATTTGGTGGAAGATGATTCCCAACTGCAAATATAATTCCTCTATATCTCTTAGCCAAATCGATAGTTTTATCTATACACTCCTTTACTATATCCCACTTACCTAGAGTTAAGTCTCTACAATCGACATAACTTCCTATTAAGACAGTAGAACCTCCAAATCTCTCACACATAAAACTAAAATCGTTACAGGGTTCAAAGATAAGCCCATCTGCCCCAGCTTCAACTATATCCTCAGCAAATTCCATAAAGTTACCATCAGAACAGAATAAAACCTTCTTACCAGCCTTATGAAGAGGTTTCCAGAGTTCAGCATATCTCGGAATAATTACCTTTCTATAAATCTCCGGTTTCATAAATGGTCCACTAGTCCAGACAAAATCATCGTGCTGAATAATAACCTCCGCACTAGTTTTTGCCCATGCCTCCATATGAAATAAAGTAAATCTGAAAAAGCTATCCAAAACCCTCTCCATTTTATTTATATCAGAAAGAGCTAAAAGAAACATCTCCCACCCAAATGCCTGTATAGCACCAGATACAATAGTCTTATAGAATCCTCCTGTAACTAGCTGATCCGGAAAATCCTCTCTAAGTCTCTTTATATTATTTTCATAAGCTTGAACCTGTTCGTCAAAATTTGGTAATCCATATTCAGATACCGCATCAAAAGCCCATACCTCTTCTATCGACTTAAAAGGACATTCCTTTGGGGTTCTTTTATCACTCCCATCTATAGCATATTCTGCATGCCCCATATCGGTAGCGCGTCCAAAATTTTCCCAATCCCCATGAAGGCCATCATTTGTATTCCACAAAAAATCTATCATCCAGATATCAAAGAATTTTTTAATCGTCTCTAAATTTATCTCGATAGCCTGCGTCTTCTTCAAGATATAATCAGTATGGTAACCCAAACTATATTCCGTATGAGCAATCCTGGGTGTCTCCTTAAGATATATAGTATCTAAAGCAATATTCCTACTCATAGCAATGTATACCCTCCATCGATTACTAATACCTGTCCTGTCATAAAGCTAGAAGCATCTGAGGCAAGATAAACCACAGCACCACTAAGTTCTTCTGGTTCACCAGGCCTTTTCATAGGTGTAGGCTCAAGCCATAATCTCCTATACTCCTCTTTTTCAAAGAACGGAGCAGTCATAGGTGTTTTCATATAGCCAGGGGCAATAGCATTTACATTTATGTTATACTTAGCCCACTCCACAGCGAGAGACTTTGTAAGCATTATAACACCAGCCTTAGAAGCATTATATGCTACCTGTGGTTGCGGATAATTTACTATAAGGCCCGACATAGAAGCAATATTTATAATTTTACCCTGCTTACGTTCTATCATATGTCTCCCAACTGCCTTGGAACATAAGAATACCCCTGTAAGATTTACAGCTATCACATCATCCCAATCCTTCTTGCTCATAACCTCAGCTGGAGCATGTCTTACAATACCTGCATTATTCACCAAGATATCTATATTGCCGAAATTAGCAATAACTTCCTCTACCATACGATTCACATCATCTTCTTTAGTAACATCTGCCTGAATTGGTACAAACTTTCTACTCAGACTTCTTGAAATTTCTTCTGCAGTTTTTCTAGCCAAATCCATATTAATATCGACAATAGCAACGTTAGCTCCAGCCTCTCCCAAGGCTTGAACCATAGCCTTACCTAATCCTTGCGCAGAACCAGTAACTATGGCATTCTTATCGTCTAATCTAAAAAGTTCTAAAACACCCATATCCAACTCTCCATTATTCAAACGGTCTAAATGAATCTAGCGCAGTTATATCCCCCTCAAATTCCAAAACTATTACTGTATCTAGTGGGTCTGGAGCCTTCTCAGGTAGATCTGAGAATATAATTCTTTCTCCTTTAACTGTAAACTTTACATCTTCTTTATTCTTCAAGAAATATGCCCTCTTTACATCAATCTTACAGGGGGCTAATGCAAATTCATCATTCCAGTAGAAAACATGAATGTAAAGCTTATTATCTTTTAGCGTTGTTACTCCATGAGGGAATCCTACTTTAGTCCTTACTGTTCCATAAATACTTTCACCATTCACATTCATCCACTCTCCAACCTCTTCTAATATCTTAACTGATTCTTCTGGGATTGTTCCATCTGGCTTTGGTCCAACATTTAATAGGTAATTTCCTCCGCCAGAAGCGCACCTAGCAAGATTCCAAATAACTACCTGCGGATTCTTCCAATTATTATCCCCTTTGCAGTATCCCCAATGGTCGTTTAGAGTCATACAGGATTCCCAGTCTCTTTGAGGGGCATTAGGAGCCGGAAAATGCCCTGGTATGTATTGCTCGGGCGTATCAAAATCTTCAGGGAGCTGGCTTCTATTATTTATAATGATATCTGGCTGATGCCTTCTTACCATCTCATTAAGTTTTTGAGACTGCCAATCTTCTGCTGTATAGGGCCAACCACCATCATACCAGAGTACATCAATCTTTCCATAGTTAGTCATAAGCTCTTCTACTTGAGTATGAACATACTCTATAAAATTTTTCCAGCCATCGGGATCATTCTGAGGTCCCTTAAAGTAGGCATCATATCTCCAGTCTAATAGAGAGTAGTAAAATCCTATTCTCATATCATGCTTTCTGCAGGCTTCTACATATTCTTTTATGAGATCCCTCTTGGCAGAACTCTTAGGAGCGGTAAAGTCGCTTACTTTACTATCAAACAGAGAGAATCCATCATGATGTCTTGTAGTTAAGACCATATACTTCATACCAGCCTTCTGAGCCAATTTAACCCATTCCTCAGGATTATACTTCTCTGGATTAAATCTATCAGCTAATCTTCGATACTCTTCTTTAGGAATCCTCTCCTGATACATCACCCATTCTCCTCTGCCAGGTATACTATATACTCCCCAGTGTATAAACATTCCAAACTTTGCAGTTCTCCACCATGTCATTCTATCCATAAAGTCTCGCCTCCTTATAAAGAACTAAGTTGAATCAATTCTTTAAACATTACACATTAATCCTTAAAGAAATATCTCTATCACTTCCTTTAAAAGATTTTTTACAAATTTATTTGTCCCTAAATAGATTTTGATATTATTACTATGCATACTCCTCTGTAATTTTGCTTGCCATTTCAGCCCACTCCCATAGCCTCTTCGGCTCATAGTTTACTGTGCTTATATCCTTCATTATAATCTCTACAAAACAACCTTTTTCCTTTGCCCTCTTTAATAAATATTCTAACTCTTTCCTTGCCTTATCCACGCTCCAAACTGCCTCAGCTAAAACTGCAGGGTTTGGCTTATATGAAAATACATAATCTCTCCCTACCGCTTCTACAGCTTCATCTACGTCTATTCTATAATTCATAGAAACTTTCCTTAAATTCGGAATATTTCTCCTTAACATATCCATCTTTCTATGTAACGGCTCACAACAACCATAGTATGCTAAACCAAATCTATCTAGCCACTTCTTCTCATGTTTTACTGCAAACTCTTCATGCATCCCAGGAGAGACTGCAACAAAGATCTGAGCGGTAGCACATCCCCATAAGTCTATAGCTCTTACATACTCAGGATTAAATCCTGGTTTAGGTAGTTCATCCGTATATCCATATCCACCAGAGCCCACTCTAACTGGCCCATTATTCAATGAGAGTAAGCCTAAAGCTTCATACTGTTCAAGCCTATATAGGTGAGCATCAATAAGTCTAGATATAACCTTATGAACAAAATCAGGTCTTTCCACAAGATCAATCATAAGCTCCTCTACTCCCCACCAGGTAACAAGTTCATCCCAAGGAGCAAACCAAAATCCTGGTACCCCTCTCTTTTCTACCTCCAAGATTCCGCCAAATATTTCACACATAATTTGATAATTCTTTTCAGTAGTCTTTACATCATATGTGACAGTTGGAAATTTTATCTTCTCTATATCCTCTTCGTCTCTTATCTGAGGATGAAAATGTCTTGAGACTATAGGGTTGTTAGAATCAATCCTTAAGACATCAGATTCTTCTCTTATTCCAAAACCAGAGTCATATATAACCTTAGGGCAGTATATCTTTGGTTCAATAACCATATCTACTCTTAAATATTTCCACTGATATAGAGTCTGACGGAGTCTCTGTTCTATCTTCCTGCAAAATTCGTCCTCACATCTAAGTGTCAATTCATCATTTACATTCATCTCGTGCCAGGGGACTTCATCAATCCATACCATTGGCTTAACATGCTCTAACTTATTGAGTTTCTTCCACATCTCTGCCTTTTCTTTCTGTATAGGTAAAGATGCAATATCAGCTAACTGAGAAGCTAACTCCCTAAGTATAACTTTATCCTTTTTATTTATCCCCATATCTCTTTAACCTCCGCTTAAAAGAAGAAACAAACCTAAAACTTATCCTCTAAACTTTTCGTCTCACTTCATTATACTATTTGAGAAAGTTAATGAGTCCTTATTTATTCCCAAGTTTATCATCCCTTGAGATAAAAGTAGATCTATATCACTAAGGGCTGAATATCAGGTATTCCATCAATCTCTAATGCTATAACACTATCCAATTCATCCTTTGGCTCAGATGGTAGATCTATTATCACTCTATATTCATTTCTAGATAATTCATAATACTGGACAAAATTCAGCTGAACTTGAGGTCCATCAGAAAGAAAATAAACTTTTTTAACATTATTCTTAAGCCCATGAAAGACCAATCTATTATCTTCTTTGGGCCAATCAAAGACATGAAGATAGAGCTTTCCAGGTTTTGCAGTCACACCACCCCAGGGTAACATAAAAGGAAGAGGAGGAACAGGTATTGTACCATATATGGACTCTCCATTCACCCGCATCCATCTACCTACAATACGAAGAATATCTATACTTGGTTGAGGGATTATACCTTCCGCATCGGGTCCAACATTCAATAAATAATTTCCCCCCTTACTATTTATATCAACAAGTAACCTTATAACTGTTTTAGGAGATTTCCAGTTATTATCATTCTTCTTATATCCCCAAGTGTCATTTAAGGTAGCTGGAGTTTCCCAATCTGTTGGATAAGGTAAAGTTGGTATCCTATTATCAGGCATCTGTCTGTAATCCCCTAAATTATGCCCAACTCTACCATTAATAATACAGTCTGGCTGTAGTTCTCTTACCACATTCACAAACTCTTGAGCATGCTCTTTAGAGATATTCATTGGAGTATCAAACCAGATAAGACCTATAGGACCATACTGAGTTAATAGCTCTTTCACCTGTGGTATAGCCTTTTCTCTCATATATCTAGAAAAATTCTTTTTGCTCTCATCATAGTCCCAGTCGTTTCCTACACCATCAGGATGATGCCAATCTTGAACATGAGAGTAATAAAAACAGAACTTAATTCCAGCTTCTTCACAAGCTTTAGATAAGTCTTTCATTGGGTCTTTTTTGAAAGGAGTAGCGTCAACAATATCATAGTTAGAACAAGTAGAATCATACATTGCAAAACCATCATGATGTTTAGCAGTAATAACTAAATATTTCATTCCAGCATCTTTAGCAAGTTGAACCCATTCTTCAGCATTAAACTTTGTTGGATTAAATTGCTCTGCTAACTTTTCATACTCCTTTACCGGAATCCTAGCTCTTTTCATAATCCATTCTCCAATACCAGGAACTTCTTTTCCGTCCCATATACCTGCAGGTATAGCATATAATCCCCAATGTATAAACATCCCAAACTTTGCCTCTCTCCACCACACCATCCTCTTATCCTTATCAGACACAAAAATCATCTCCCTTCTTAATTTTTAAACTTAGATCTATTACTTAGACGTGAATTTCCATTCCTTTAAGTTCTAAAGTCTCAGCTAAATGACAGCTAACATGGTGATTAGAGTCAATAGACCTTAGATTAGGCTGTTCCTCCTTGCATATATCTCTTGTATATCTACATCTAACATGAAAGACGCATCCAGTGGGCAGATTTGCTGGATCAGGCGGATCTCCTGTCAGTATAGCCCTTCCTTTACGACGTCCCATTACTGTCCTAGGAACTGCACTTAAAAGGGCTTCTGTATAGGGGTGCAATGGATGTGTTAAAAGTTCATCTCTAGGGGCTACCTCTACCAATCTTCCAGCATACATAACAGCTATTCTGTCCGCCATATATCGCACTACGCTAATATCGTGACTAATAAATAGATAAGTTATACCAAACTGCTCCTGAAGGTCTTTAAGTAGGTTTAAAATCTGAGCCTGTATAGAAACATCTAAAGCCGATACAGGCTCATCGCATACAATAAACTTAGGTTTTAATATTAGAGCTCTAGCAATACAAATTCGCTGTCTTTGTCCGCCACTAAAACTATGTGGATATCTTCTTATATCTTCTCTTCTTAAACCAACCTGCTGAAGCGTTTCTACAACTTGCTCTATCAATTCTTGCCTGCTAGAAATCAATCCATTAATTATTAAAGGATCCCCAACATTTTCTAAAACAGTCATACGCTCATTCAAAGATGAAAAAGGATCCTGAAAAATAATCTGCATATTCTTCCGAAACTTTCTTAATTCTTCACCTTCTAACTCTGTAAGGTTTATTATCTTATCCCCATCCCTAAAAAATATCTGTCCATCGGTAGGGTCATAGAGTCTTATCATAGTTCTCCCCAAAGTACTTTTACCAGAACCACTTTCACCTACTAAACCCAATGTCTCTCTTTCTTCTATCTCTAGATTAACATCGTCAACCGCTCTTACATAGCCCACTAACTTACGGAGAAAACCTCGCTGTATAGGAAAGTATTTTTTCAGATTTCTTACAGATATTAAGGGAGTAAAAGTATCTCTGTTTAACATTTCCATCTCTATACCTCCACCTTTTGATATATCAAGCAACGTACTTTATGTCCGTTCCCAACGTCTATAAGGTCTGGAAGAGTAACATTACAGATGCCCCTTATAGCACTTTCACACCTAGGATGGAATGAGCACCCTTCTGGTATTTGATAAGAGCTAGGGACATTTCCATAAATAGGGACTAATCGTTCTAGTTTACCTTCCACTTTAGGGATAGATCTGAATAAAGCAACAGTATAAGGGTGAAGCGGATGGTTAAAAATCTCTTCCTTTTTCCCAAATTCTACTATCTTACCGAGATACATAACCGCTATATCGTCAGCTATCTCAGAAACAACAGCCAAGTTATGGGTTATAAATATAATAGCAAGCTTCATTTCTTCTTGTAATTCCTGTAGCAAGTCTAAAATTTGAGCCTGAACAGTTACATCTACAGCGGTTGTAGGCTCATCAGCTATAAGTAACCTTGGATAGCAAGAAAGAGCCATAGCTATCATAGCGCGTTGTCTCATTCCCCCACTAAGTTGGAATGGATAAGCATCAATAGTTCTCTCTGGTCTAGGGATTCCTACTCTTCTTAAAAATTCAATTGCTCTTTCTCTAGCCTTCTTTTTATCTATATTCTCATGAGTAAGAATAGCTTCCACTATTTGATCTCCTATAGTATACATAGGGGAAAACGCTGTCATAGGTTCTTGAAAGACCATCCCAATTTCTTTCCCTCTAATATTTCTCATCTCTTTACCTTTTGGGTCCAATTTTGTTATATCTACAACCTCTAGTTCATTATTTCTAAATCTATAGAGCTTAATACTACCGTCTACAATTTTCCCTGGAGGTGATTGGATAAGCCTCATTATAGTATGAACAGTAACAGATTTACCACATCCACTTTCTCCTATAATCCCTAAAGTCTTACCTCGATCTACACTAAAATCCACCCCATCAACAGCCTTAACTACTCCTATATCAAGATAGAAATATGTCTTCAAATTATTTACTTCTATAACTCTCTCAGTCAACTCTAGACTCATAGTTTAGTTTCTCCTTAGAATGAGATAGAGTAAGGGTCTACCGCATCACGTAGCCCATCACCTATAAAATTAAACATTAAAACTGTCATCACAACAAAAAGACCCGGAAAGAGCTGCCATGGCCTCTGAGCTAATATGGTAAGGTCAGGGACATCCCGAAGCAATACCCCCCAACTAATAGCAGGAGGCTGAAGTCCTAATCCTAAGAAACTTAGAGATGTTTCACCTAAAATCATCCCTGGAATTGCTAATGTAATATTTACTATGAGATAACTAAAGAAATTAGGAAACATATATTTAATAATGATACGACTTTCCTTTGCTCCAGCAGCCCTTGCTGCTAAAACAAATTCTTCCTCTCTAAGAGACAAAAATCTTCCGCGAACAACCCTAGCTAAGCCAGTCCATCCTATAGTAGCAAGAACAAGTGTAATAGCAAAATAGACCTTAGTAATTGGCCAATTTTTAGGGATAGCAGCTGCAAGAGTCATCCAAAGAGGTATTGTGGGTATAGAACTTAACACTTCAATTATCCTTTGAATTACTTCATCTGCAGTCCCACCA
>JAOACC010000047.1 GCA_026418035.1 bacterium | reverse complement strand
AGTTATCTTCTCATAGGCAGTCTTTGATATTTTACCCTCTTTTGAAGCATTCTTTATATAATCTACGATAGGAACTTCCTGATTGTGATGACAAAAATCTGTCCCAAATAAAAGCTTATCTTGAAATTCTTCTAAGAATTTATACCCATATTCAGGGTCTCTGGTAATGGCGTTAAAACCACTTCCTGCAGAGAGGTCTCCGTAGAGATTATCGTATTTCCTCAATAATTCCTGTAATCTTCCAGGCTTCGTGATTGGCCCCTTTGGATACCCTCCTCTGGTTTCTTCAGAGACATCTGCACTTATCTCTGCCCAGAAGGACATAGCATGACCTATAAAGACAGTCTCTGGTAATTCTTTCAGAGTTCTTTCTAATCTAGGCAGGTGAATATCATCTACAAGGCCATATGGTGCTCCTATCCGGTCTACTAGATGAAATAACACTGGCATATCTAGTTCTCCACACTGTGCAAAGAGGTTCAACACCATTGGGTCATCTATGTATAAATTAGCAGTTATCTCTCCAACACCTCTACATCCTAAATCTTTATATTCCTGGAGTATCCATCTAAAGTCTGTCTTCGGAGAATTGCTAATCTGTCTTGGATCTAATTTACAAAAGGGTATTATTCTACCTGGATATCTTCTATAAACCTCTAAAACCTGCTCTGTGGTAAACCAGAACGTGCTTCCTTCAGGTGTAGCATCTAGAGGTAAAACTACTGCCTTCTCTACCCCCCATTTATTCATATTCTCAATAAGTTCTTCTACTGTTACTGGGATATCTTCCCTAAGTAATCTTCCAAGATGGGTATGTATATCAATCATCTCAATTCCTCCTTAGAGAGAATATACCATTTTCCTTCGAATAAACTAGCAAAATCTCGATAAATACTCTAAATCATATTACATCTAACTCCTTTTGGTAAAACCTTATCTATCATAATGCTAGGAATAGATAAATTCAATCAAGAATTATAAAATACTTACAGATCAAATGTCGCTTTTAGATACTCTTTAGTATTATTTATCATTTCATTAAACAATTCAGTAGCCTTATCTACACTTAGCTTTTCTATAGCTGGATCATTTAAGAAGGCTCTTTTAGCAAGATTAAGATCTTTCTCAAGAACCGCTTTTACAATTAATTCCTGATTACTTATATGTCTTATCATTATACTGGCTAAATCCTGGGGTAGTTCTCCCGCATATACAGGTCGGACATCATCTCTAGTAAAGACTGCATTGGTCTCTACAATGGCACCCATAGGTAGATTAGGGATCTGTCCCTTATTTGGTAGATTAACATTTGTAACAAAGGTATCTAAACCCCAAAGAGCTCTCATCTGCATAACTCCTTCTTCGCCAGATGGATTTAACGGAATATCTCTTTGTCCAGAGGCAAATTCTTTACTTAGTGCTATTAACATTTCTCTATTCTTTATCCTCCAGTCAACCGGAGTCAAAGTGAATTTCCATCTCTTCACTGTTTCTTTATCAACAAGATATATATACGGTATAAATTCTGCCAGATGTCTGTCTCCAGCTGCTGCTATAAGTCCAAATCTTCTAAATAGATCAAATTTAACTCTATTCGCAGACGCAAAGTAATTTCTCTCCCAGAGTCCTTTTTCTCTTTCATATCCTTCTTCATAGTATTTATCTATAAACTTCTCATAAAGAGGAAAAATATTTACCGTCTGATAAGTCGCTTTATCAAACCATGTAAAGTGGTTAATTCCTAATACATTAACTTTAATATCTCTTCTAGAAATTTTATCCTCTATATTAAGAAAATGTTTTACAACATCTACAAGGAGTTCTTGAGTTCCAAATACCTCATGGCAACACCCAAAAGCCTTTATTTTAGGAAAGATTTCATATAATGTCTTTAGACATATTGCCATCGGATTAGTATAGTTTATAATCCAGGCATCCGGACAGTTCTTTTTTATACCTTCTGCAAATTCGATATACATAGGAACAGTCCTTAATCCTCTTATAAGCCCCCCAGGGCCAGTGGTATCACCTACCGATTGGTATATACCATATCTTTCAGGGGTGTGGACATCAGAATACATCTCAGTAAATGTTGCAGGTAATATTGATATGACTACAAAATCAGCACCATATAAAGCCTCGTCTAAGGTTTCTACCGCTATATAATGCCATTTCCCAGGAACTTCTGGCTTACTTGAGATTTTATTTCCTATAATCTCATTGGTCTTAGCTGCCTCGCGATCTATATCATAGAGTTTGACTGTTCCTCTTAAATCTTTCTCTAATGCTAGGTCTGTCATTAACCTCCACGCCCACCCTCTAGAACCACCACCTATATAAGCAATATTAATTTCTCTTTCTGTATTAATACTCAATCTTCATCCCTCCAATCAAGTTTAATAGAAATAATTTTAACATATTTCGTTTAGAGCCCACATCCTGCACATATTAACTATCTAAAAAGAAGTAAAAGGGGCTCAAAACTTTGAGCCCCTAAAGCATAGTAAACAATTATTAAAAATAATCTACCGATTTCTAGCCCTTTATAGGTAAGTCTGCTCCAGTTTTGAGAAATACAGGAATCACATTAAGTGGAGCGGAAACTTCAACCCACTGTCCACCTCTATATACATTACCACTATTTACATCTTTCCATTCTGTGCCTTCCGGAAGATATACTGTCCTCTTAGTCATCCCTTCGTATAATACTGGCGCAACTAAGATATCTGAGCCAAACATATATTCATCTTCTACATTCCAGCATTCTTTGTCATGCGGGAAGTCAAAAAACAGAGGGCGCATAACTGGATAACCTTTCTCATGAGCTAATCTCATCTGCTCCTTAATGTAGGGTCTTAACCTTTCACGCATAAATAAGAGTTCCTTTATTATCTCGTAAGCCTCTTCACCGTAACTCCAGACCTCATTAGGTCCACAAGTCTCTAAATCCCAAATGCCAGCGTCCTCATCCTTCTTACCTTCGGGTAATCTATATCCATGGAGTCTAAAGATAGGACAAAATACTCCAAATTGAAACCATCTCACTATGAGCTCTCTAAACTTAGGATCATTTGGGTCTCCGCCAAAGAAACCACCAATATCTGTTGTCCACCATGGAATTCCAGAAAGCCCCATATTAAGACCTGCGGGAACCTGCTTTCTTAACGTTTCAAAGTTAGAATGTATATCCCCAGACCAAATAATAACTCCAAACCGCTGACTCCCAGCCCAAGCGCAACGAGCTAGATTTACTACATCTTTTATCCCTTCAGAAGTCATACCATCGTAGAATGCTTTAGCATACATAAATGGATATATATTCCCAATTTCAAGCCATGGCCCCAAGTATCCGCGTATATTGTCAAAGTCATATGGTCTAAACTCAGGTTCTGCCTCATCTAGCCAGAACACCCTTATCCCATACTTATAATAATTCTCTTTAACTTTCTCCCATACATACTTCTGAGCATTCGGATTAGTAAAGTCTACAAAAGTCTCGTTTCCTCTAAAGATCATATGAACACGAACTCCACGTTCGGTATTTAAAAGATACCCTTTAGTTCTCATCTCCTTATAGTATCTACTACGGGTATCAACGGTAGGCCATATAGAAACCATTAACTCTACCCCCATATCCTTTAACTCCTTTACCATACCTTCAGGATCTGGCCAATATTTTGGATCAAACTGCCATTCTCCCTGCATAGTCCAGTGGAAAAAGTCAGCTACTATAACAGAGAGAGGTAATCCTCTCCTTTTATATTCCCTAGCAACCCCTAACAGCTCTTCTTGTGTTATATATCTAAGTTTAGATTGCCAGAAACCTAGAGCAAAGTCTGCTATCATTGGGGGTCTTCCCGTAACAGCTGTATATTTCTCTATAATCTCTGCCGGGTTATCTCCTGCAGTAATCCAATAGTCTATTACATCTGTAACCTCTGCTATCCACTCCGTGCAATTTCTAGATAGACTTACTCTTCCATAAGCAGGATTGTTCCACAAAAAACCATAACCCAAATTAGATAAGGCAAATGGGATATTAACCTGAGAATTTCTCTGTGCCAATTCAAAACTACATCCTTTTAGATTTAGAAATGGTTCTTGATGTTGTCCTAAGCCATAGATCTTTTCTGATTCATTTCCTTGAAATCTAACTGTAGCTTTATATTTCCCACCTATAATCGGCTTCAATTCCCTTCCGGGTATCATAAGAGATATACGATTGTTAATATCATCTCTAGTCTGCCATTTCTCTACTAATAAAGTCTCTCCTTTATCATTTTCAAGTCTTATCGCTCCAAATTCATTTATATGACAAGTAAGTTTTCCATTAGTAATACTAGCTTTATTCCCCTCTATTTTTATCTCTGGTCTAGATTCCGGTTGTTCTAAAAGTGCCCAATTCTTATCTGGCATTTCAGATTCTTTTGTTATACGAATTCTTAGGCTATCCTTTCCCCAAGGCTCAACCCAAAGTTTCTCAAAATCAAACTCTCTTATAAGCCTATTCCCTTCCACTCTAAACATAACTATCATCTCCCTCCTAGTTTACTCTTTAAATGCCCCTGCAGTTAAACCAGATATCAAAAATTTACTGCCTACTAATATAACTATTATCGATGGAATAGAGTATACAAAACTTCCTGCCATCAAATAATTCCACTGGACACCAAACTCACTTACAAATGTAAACAGACGAATACTTAAAGGATATAAACTATCATCTTGAAGAAGGGTTAGAGGAAATACAAAATTTCCCCATCCTTGAAGAAAAGCAAAAAGAGAAGCAGTTGTTAATGCTGGCATAGATAGAGGCAAGACTATCTTCCAATAGATTCTAGAAAGACTAGCTCCATCAATTTGTGCAGATTCGATTAGCTGAATAGGAAAAGCTCTCATATAAGAAGTAAGCATTATTACTATAAATGGAACAGAAAAGGATGATATAGCTAAAATTACCCCTGGAATATTTGTAAGCTTAAACTCCCTAAAGAATAAATATAAAGGGATAATAGTAGCAGTGATTGGAAGCATTTGTACAAGAACAAAGACAAAATTAAAGATATTTCCTAGCTTTAACCTAAGTTTAGCTAACGCAAAAGCAGCTGCCGGAGCAAGCAATAAGACTAAAATCATAACCCCAAAAGTTATAATGAGACTATTTAAGGCATAACGACTTAGTATTCTAAAAGCTGTTGAATAATTAGTAATAGCTTCTTTAGGAGAAGGGGGGAATAAATATGGTGGCTGACGAAATATTTCAGAAGTAGTCATCATACTACCAACAAGTATGTAATATATGGGAAAAACTATAAAAATCACAGGGATTAAAGCTATTAATGTCCATTTCCACATATTTTTATCTCTCATTAATATTTCCTCCTAATCTTCAATTCTAATCAGATTAAGAATAATCGTCACAGATACAATTATCAAAATCATTATTACAGAGACAGCAGAACCTAAGCCAAAATTATAATTGCCAAAGGCTAACTGATAAGAATAAGTACTAAAAAGATGGGAAGCATTTCCAGGACCTCCACCCGTTATAATCCATACAAGGTCAAACACCTTTATAGTAAATATTGCCCCGAGGAGTAATGTACTAATGATTACAGGCTTTAAAAGAGGAACTGTAATATATATTGTTTTTTTTATGCCAATTGCTCCGTCTATCTCTGATGCTTCGTAGAGCTCTTCCGAGATACCTTTTAATCCTGTATATAACATTATAAAATTAAATGGAATTCCTAACCATATATTGGCTATAATAAGTGAATAAATGGCTATGTTTCCATCTGTAATCCAAGGGATTATTTTAGTAATTAATCTAAAAGATAAAAGAAGTCTATTTATTAGTCCCATATCCATAAAGAAGAGTTTAAAAACAGTACCACTTACCAAAATAGGAATAAACCAAGGGAGCATTACAAGGCTTATCATCACATCTCTCAAGGGGAAATTTTTATTAAAGAGTAAAGCTATTAAAAATCCAATAATAAACTGAAATAGGATGGAAAATACAGTAAACATTAGTGTATTAAAACTAGTACGTCTGAATATAGGGTCCATAAAGATTTCTTTATAATTTGATAATCCTATAAACCGAGTATTTTTCTGTATAAGAGTTATTGCAGTTACATCTTTAAAGCTTAGGACTACATTATAGATAAGAGGATATATTGCAAATAGAATAGTAAATATAATAGCCGGTAAAACAAAGAAATATCTTTTAGGACCAAACCCTTTCATTGATTATCCTCCTTTCAAAATCAAAAAGAGGGCATCCCACAAAACTGTGAGATACCCTCCATATTATAGTCACTTACTTACGGACTTTCGATAGTGCATTCCTTGCTTCAACAAGAGCTTTATTAAACTCTTCAGTTGTAGCAAATAACTTCTTTATCTTTTCTGCTGCTTCTTTAAACGCCTGTTCCGGAGGTAAAGTGCCGGCTAGCGCTTTTTGTATTCCTTCTCTAGTTATTGTAGAAACCTCAGTATATCTTTCCCCAGCACCAGCTGCGGGACGTGGGACAGCGGTCTTAGCCTGTTGAGCAAAGACCTTTAAATCTGGTCTTTCTTTTACTAAAAGATCTGTAGCTGAAATTCTAGTAGGCACACGCCCGGTATTTGCACAGAAATCTGCCATATTCTTAGCATCATTTAAGAACTTTATAATGTCCCATGCAATCTTTTCTTTCTGTGGATTACCTTTAGCCGGTAGGGTAAAACATTCTCCTCCCATAGGAACTACAGGCTTCATACCTTTCTTTGGAACAGGAATTGAAGTTACATCAAAGTTAGTACCAAATATCATTCCCTTATTCTTATAATCCTCTAGACCGAGTTTCGAAAGTTCCCAACATCCCTGGATTATCATTACTAGCTGTTTATTTTTAAAATATTGCGTAAGGTCTCCCTGTCCCCAGTTTAGAACGTCTCTTGGTGCATATCCTTCTTTTACTAGAGTAGTCCATAATGCTAAGGCATCTATAGCTTCTGCTCTATCCAATTGAAGTAAGCTTCCATTGTTACTCCAGAGGAAAGGCTCAAATTGCCAAGTAGCCTCTTCAGTATTTCTAGCAGAAAATCCGATAGGATATACTCCTGCAGGTAAACTTGCCTTTAGTTTCTGACATACCTTAATTAAATCGTCCCAGGTTTCTGGAGGTGATGCGATACCTACTTGCTTGAAGTAATCTTTGTTATACCATAGAGCAAGGTTGTTTGTGCTTTGATGTAATGCATAGATCTTATTTCTGTAGGTAACAGCTAGTTGAGAACCAGGGATAAAATCTTTCCATACCCCCCATTCTTGTACTAATTTAGTGATATCTTTAAAAACTCCAGCTCTAGCTAGATATTGAATATCTGGATTATCGGCAAAAACTATATCTGGGAAATCTCCAGTAAGTGCCTGTGTAATAAGTTTCTTCACTAAGTCACCAAAAGGCACATAAATATGCTTTATCTCCACATCAGGATGTAATTTTTCATATTGCTTAAATGCTTCGATAAGCACATAACCTGTACTCCAAGGTTGTTCTGGTGACCAATAGGTTTGAACTGTAATAGTGGTCTTCTGCTGAGCAAATACTATAGTTGAAAAGATTAATAAAATCGCTATAGACAAACATGATATAAACCTTATAAACTTCATAGTATAACCTCCTTTTTTAAAATTTTGCTTACTTAAACCACCTAGCATATTCTAGGGTAACTAGACAGACAGCTACAAGAATCTCTACTATTACAATAATTTTCGCTTATTCTATAGCATCAACCTCCTATTCAATAAATTTGATAAGCATCATTTTATCAGTTTCAAAAATAACTTACAAGAGAAAAGTAAATTTTGTACAAAAGTACGCAAATTAGACAAATTAAATAACTCTAAAATTGAAAACTTTTTCGCTAAAAAATGAATAATTATATCCCTACCCTTTTATATATAACTTCTAGATTCCTCTTATACTCTTCATCGTTAAAACAAGATTCTAGTTCTTCCTTAGAAAGATATCTTTTTACCTCCTCATCTTCCCAAAGAATTTCAAGGAAGGACTCTCCTAAATCCCAAGCCTTAAGGGCATTTCTCTGAACAATTTCATAGGCATTATCCCTAGGTAACCCTTTATCCATAAGAGCCAAAAGAACTCTTTGAGAATTATACAATCCACTGGTAAGCTTCAA
>JAOACC010000036.1 GCA_026418035.1 bacterium | reverse complement strand
TTTATAAACCATTTTTCAATATTTTCCATATCTATTAAAAAGTAAAAATTTAGTACTATAGCTAGTATCAACGTAAAGATAGAATTTGTAAGTGTTACTACAAAGTTGAATGCTTTCGTACCTATAGTTGCTAGATAGTTTTCTATTCTAGGACGAATAGAAACCAAAAAAGAATCTAACAATTTTTGCATTTCAGGATTTGTCTGAACAATATCCTGGAGGTGTTTTAATCTATCCGTTAGAAAGTCGTAATATTTAGGTATATCCCTTACTAGGGACATAATCTGATTTCCTAAGATAGGTAGTATTAAAACAAGAGTAGTTATTATAGGACTTATTATCATTATGTAAAAAATTCCTATAGCTAATCCTTTCTTTAATCTTAGTTTATGGGCGAATCTTGTAATAGTGGGATTTATAATGTAAGCTATAGAACCAGTAATGAAAAACAATAGAACAATACTTCTTACTTCATATAGAAACCAGATAAAAAAGATTATTGCTAAAAACCAGAGGAGATCCCTCTGCCACTCTTTCATTTTAAAGCTGCCCTTATAAATCCAGAAAAGAGAGGATGGGGTTTATTAGGTCTAGATGTAAACTCAGGGTGAAACTGTGTGGCTATAAAGAATGGATGATCTTTTAGCTCTATTATTTCTACAAGGTTTCTTTCTTTATATATGCCACTAACTATAAGACCATTATTCTCTAATATCTCTCTATAGTTATTATTGACCTCATATCTGTGACGATGCCTTTCTACAGTATAATGTTTGTTGTAGAGTTTAAAAGCTAACGTTCCTTCTTTAAGTTCACACCTATACCCTCCTAACCTCATCGTTCCTCCCATCATTTTTACTTCTTTTTGCTCAGGTAATATATCTATAACTGGATATGGAGTTTGGGGATCAAATTCGGTACTATTAGCTCCTTCTAACCTACACACATTTCTGGCATACTCTATTACTGCGCATTGTAACCCTAAACATAAACCTAAAAATGGTATCTTATTTTCTCTTGCATATCTTATTGCCCTTATCTTACCTTCTACCCCTCTTTGACCGAAACCTCCAGGGACAAGAATACCATCTACATCTTCTAATAACTTAGTTTCATCTTTCTCTATAGATTCTGCATCAATCCACTTTATGTTTACTTTAGCCCCTTCCCATATACCACCGTGCTCTAATGCAGAAATAACACTGAGATAAGCATCCCTTAGTTCGATATATTTGCCAACAAATCCTATAATAACGTCTTTCTCTAAATTTTTTGCCCTATATACTAGCTCTCTCCATTCTTGCAGTTCTGGAGGCCTATCTTCCATCTCTAAGACTTCAGTTATAATATTTCCTACCATCGACTCTTCAAAATGTAGCGGAACTTCATAGATACAATTCATATCAGGAGCATCTATAACCGCCTTAGAATCTACATCGCAGAATAATGCTATCTTATCTTTTACCTCCTGTGGCAATTCCCTGTCTGTCCTACAGATTATCATATCTGGTTGAATCCCTATACTTCTTAATTCTTTTACACTATGCTGAGTTGGTTTAGTCTTCAATTCTCCAGATGTTTTTAAATATGGGACTAAAGTAACGTGAATATACATTACATTTTCTTTTCCTATATCCTTCTTCAGCTGTCTTATAGCTTCTAAAAATGGAAGCCCTTCTATATCTCCTACTGTTCCTCCAACTTCAACTATAACTACATCATACCCCTTTCTTCCTAAGCTGAGTATCCTTTCTTTAATTTCATTTGTAATATGAGGTATTACTTGGACAGTTCCGCCAAGGAATTCACCTTTTCTTTCCTTATTAAGGACAGACCAGTAGATAGCTCCGGCGGTAACATTATTTTCTCTGGTCATATTTGAATCTATAAATCTTTCATAGTGTCCTAAATCTAAATCTGTCTCTGCTCCATCTTCAGTAACAAATACTTCTCCATGCTGATAAGGATTCATAGTCCCAGGGTCAACATTTAGATATGGGTCTAACTTTTGAATAGTAACTTCGAAACCTCTAGCCTTTAACAGTCTACCTATAGAAGCAGCTGTTATCCCTTTACCTAAAGAAGAAACAACTCCACCGGTTATGAATATGAGTTTCATACCTTCAGGACGTAAACCTCTGTAGATTTAGGTAACGTTTCTTTAACTATTTCTACCTTATTGTTATCTAATCTTTTAATTGGATATGGGATATCTTTTAAAAATTCATCAACCGGTTTTATCTTCCACTCTTTTACATAATTTGTTTTATAATGCATCGGGATGACTACTTTAGGGTTTATAGTTTTGACTATAATCTTGGCATCCTCTGGCTCTATCGTATAGAATCCTCCAACGGGTATAAATAATGTATCTATTTCTCCTATCTTTTTTAATTGGTCTTCATTTAATATTTCTCCTAAGTCTCCTAAGTGACACAATTTTAGACCTTCTGCCTCTATGGTAAATATAACTATTTGTCCCCTCTGGGATCCTTTATTCTTATCATGAGCTGCCTTAATACCGTTTATCTTAATTCCTCTGTAAGTATATTCTCCTACATCTTTTACCACATATGGATCGCCTTTAACTCTTTTTACTGCATTATGGTCAAAATGATCGTGAGAGACGGTAACTATATCTGCAGTAAACTCTTTTACAGGATAAGGGATATCTTCGCCAAAGGGGTCAGTTACTATAGTACCCAAAGACGTTTTTATAGTAAAACAAGCATGCCCATTATATTCTATCATCATAATTCTCCCCTCCCAAAAGTTCTAGAAGATTCTCACCATAATAGTCTGGCTTTATTGCATCTTCAAGACCTTCTAATTCGTTCTTGGTTGTTACACCACTTAATACTATGCCAGTTTTACACCCCAATTTTTTTCCTGCAACTAAGTCTGTTTCTATTCTATCTCCTATAAGAAGGACCTCTTTAGGTTCTAATATATTGAACTTACTTAATATAAGCCTCAGGCCTACAATTTCTGGCTTACCAATTATTATGGGTTGTTTTTTGGCTGCTACTTCTACTGCCTTTACTATACTTCCCCCTCCAGGGATTAATCCATTTTCAATGGGAAATGTTGGGTCTGTATTAGTCGCTATGAATTTAGCTCCAGAGAAAATTGCTTGTTGGGCGTATGTAAGCTTTTGAAAATTAAAGTGTTTATCCATTCCGACTATCACGTAGTCAATAGGTGGTTCATAATTTGACCAGAAGAGATTCTGAAATCCCATCTCTTCTAGCTCCAAAACTATACCTTCTTCCCCTATTATAAAGATTCGATCACCTTTATTTGCCTCTTTATCTAGATATAACGCAGTAAGATAGCTGGAGGTAAATATGTCAGAGATCGAGACTTCTATCCCTATACTTACTAATAACTCCGCTATTCTTTTTCTAGGTCTAGTGGAGTTATTAGTAAGATAAACTACTTTAACATTATTCTCTTTTAGTAATCTTATCCCTTCTATAGCTCCCAGTATTGGTGTTCTCCCTTTTATAACTACCCCGTCTATATCTAAAATAACTAACTTTATACTACTAAGCTCCAAAAAATTTCTCTCTCCTTGTTATTAAGAAAGGTTTATTATCCTCTATAATGATTGTCTCACTAGCAATGGCTTTTCGCAGATCTTTGGGTAAACTAAAAATTGATTTGTGAGTCTCTCCATCATAATATTTTAAATCACTTAATCCTAATTTTTCCAATCTCCTGTTGATCTCTTCTTCATTCAATTTTACAGGGTCTTTTCCAAATGTTGCCATAACAAAACCCCAGTCTGAATCATACATTGGTATATAAGCATGGTAAGATCTGACTAACGGAAAGACCTGTTTCAATGTATTATGTATAGCAGTATGAGCTTTATTATTAATAATCGAGACACTTAAGGCTTGGGTTACAAATATTCCACCCTCATTAAGATGCTCTTTTATAGAGTTATAGAATTCCTTAGTAAAGAGTATTGATGCTGGTCCCTCTTCTAAAGGTTCCGTAAGGTCACTGATTATAACATCAAACTTCTCTTTAGAGTTTTCAACATAAGCCCTTGCGTCTCCGACAACGAGTTCAGCTCTGGTGTCATTGAACGACCCTCCTGCTAGATGAGGAAGATATTCCTTGCATAGCTCTATAACCTCCTCATCTATATCGACCATTACTGCTCGCTCTACTGGATGCCTGAGTATCTCCCTTAGGGTAGCTCCTTCTCCTCCACCGAGGAGTAAAACATTTCTTGGATTGTCAGCTAAGACCATAGCAG
>JAOACC010000168.1 GCA_026418035.1 bacterium | reverse complement strand
TTCTTCATTGTAGACTTTGAGTGCTCTTAACCCTTCTCTATATGCATATATTATCTTTAGAGTATTTTTAGTAAATAACTTACCAACTTCTAAGAAACTTTTAAAAAAACCTATTAAGGAATTTCTCTTATCTATGGTTGGGTCTATAATAGGTGGTATATCTAAGTTTGCATTTCTTATCATATCAGGTATTCCTATAAATTTAGGACACATATAAGTTCGATATTCTAAGCCGACTATCCTTGGTAAATAGATAAGATCAACCTTGTCCTTTAGATCTAGTATATGTCCATAGACTAACTTTATAGGTATACAGGCTTCACTAACTGATCTTTCTACAGATAAATCAACTATCTCTTTATTTGTTATCGAAGAAGGAATCACTTCCAGACCTAAAGCTTCGAAGAAAGTTTTCCACATGGGATAGTATCTATAGAATAACAGAACTCTTGGTATTCCAATCCTCATGGTATTAACTCTTTAGCTTGTACAGTATTAGATGACACCTCCATGTCGGTGAAAAGTAGGCTTATAAGTCTATTTGTCTCTTCTAAATCAGGATACCAGTAACCATTACTAGGCGAACCTGGCAGAGTAGTTGTTTTTAGTTTAATTTCACTTCTTTCGCGAGCAAAAAAAGTTGCTAGGCTAACCATTTCTGATACAGGCAGATTTGTATGTACATATTTTGATAATTCTTGAATCAATGTAGGTATCTTAATAATTACATTTGGTTTTGTAACTTGCGATATTAATGCATAGAGGAATTTTTGCTGTCTCTCGATTCTTCCTATATCTCCCATTGGATCGTGTCTAAATCTTACATATCCCTCTGCCTGCATCCCGTTTAAACGTTGATATCCCTTCTTAAGATCTATATATAATTTACCCCAACTGTCTTTATATTTCATATCCTTTTCGACATAAATCTCGATCCCACCTATAGCATCTACTAGCTTTTTAAAAGTATCAGGATTAAGAAGGACATAATAGTCTATTTTTATTCCTAACAATTTCTCTGTTACCTTTATAGCTAAAGGGATACCTCCAAAGTGATAGGCAGAGTTTATCTTGTTTCTCCCATACCCAGGTATATCTACTATGGTATCTCTTGGAATGGAAATGCCACTTATTCTTTTACTGTTACAATCTACATGGAAAACCATAATTGTATCAGTTCTACCACTATCTAAACGTCTACCTCTATTGTCATAGTCGTAATCTCTTCCTAGAAGAATAACGTTGAAGGAGGATGGTCCATAGAATATCTTATGGGTAAAAGCCATTATTTCTGATGGATTATTTACTATGTCTCTTATATTCTTCCCACTTTTATAATACAAGAATAACCATCCTCCAATTACAACAGATATACAGACAGTAATTACTATACAAAAGAATATAAGAAGCCGTTTTTTCAACATATCTGAATTAAGCTTCTTCCTTCTCTTTTTCTTTCTTACTATTAGCTATTATTTCTTCTGCTATTTTACTGGGAACTACATCGTAGTGAGAAAATTCTACTTTATACTTACCCCTTCCTTGCGTTATAGACTTAAGGTCTATGGAGTATCTTAGTATTTCAGCCATAGGGACGTGTGCCTTTATAACTTGGTATTTACCTTGTGCTTCCATTCCAATAATCTTAGCCCTTTTACTATTTAGGTCTGCTATGCAATCTCCCATAAACTCTTCTGGAACTGTAACCTCAATGTACATAATAGGTTCGAGTAAAACCGGATTAGCCTCAGCTGCCCCTTTCTTTAATGCCATAGAGCCAGCTATCTTGAACGCCATATCAGAAGAATCTACAGGGTGATAAGATCCATCCACTAGAGTAACTCTTATATCAACTAAAGGATATCCAGCTAAGACCCCCTCTTCCATAGCCTCTTTTATACCTTTTTCAACAGAAGGTCTATAGTTTTGAGGAATGGCCCCTCCGAATATCTTATCTACAAATTCATAACCTCCTCCCCTAGGAAGAGGCTCTATCTCTATCCAGCAGTCTCCATACTGTCCTCTACCACCTGTCTGACGCTTATATTTACCTTGAACCTTCACTTTGGTAGTTATTGTCTCTCTATAGGGAATCTTTGGTAATTCGGTATCCACCTCAACACCGAATTTCCTTTTGATTCTTTCTAGTATCACCTCTATATGTAGATCTCCAAGTCCAGAGACTATAGTCTGATGGGTCTCAGTATTATAATAACTTATAAAGGTTGGATCTTCCTCTTGAAGTCTACTAAGCGCATTACTAAGTTTTTCCTCATCCCCTTTTGATTTTGGTATGACTGCTACAGAATATAGCGGCTGTGGAAACTTTATTGGGACATATTTTACAGGATAAGACTTATCACATAAGGTATCAGAGGTTCCTAAGGATTGAACTTTTGCAACCACCCCTATATCACCTGTAATTATCTCTCCTGTTGGTTCTTGAGCTTTTCCTTTTGGAAAAGCCAGATGCCCTAATTTTTCCTCTACACCCTTGGTTATATTCAATAATGTTGAATCCGACTTCAATATTCCTGTATGAACTTTAAATAGAGCCAATTTCCCAACGAAAGGATCAGCCGTAGTTTTAAAGACAAAAATAGATGGAGGCTTTGAAGGATCAAGCTTAGCTAAGGTAATCGCACCATCATCAGTCAAAATCTCTACCTTACCTTCTTCAGGTGAGGGTAAAAGGTCTTTAATTGCATCTAATAATTGATGCACTCCTATATTCTTGATAGCAGATCCGCACAATAATGGAAAAGCTTTGCCTTCTTTTATAGCAGTTCTCATTCCCTTTAGAATCTCTTCGTCGGAGATATTTTCACCTTCTAAATACTTTTGAAGTAATTCGTCATCATTCTCTACTACAGCTTCTATAAGGTGCTCTCTTAATTCCTCTACTCTATCCTCGTATTCTTCAGGTAAAAGAACCTCTTGGTAGTTACCACTAGTAAATTTATACGCCTTTTTACTTAGGATATCAATTATACCAGAGAAGTTTGCCTGTTCTCCAAGAGGTAATTGTAAGGCAAAGATCTTATTAGACAATCTTTCTCTTAGATCGTTATATACCTTAAAAAAGTTTGCACCTTCTCTATCTATTCTATTTAGGAATATTATCCTAGGTTTCTCTTGCTCTTCAAGAATATCCCAGAGTATCTCCGTATTAACCTGAATTCCTGATGAGGCGCAGATAAGCATTACTGCGCTTTCTGCTACTTTTATTCCAGATAGAACATCCCCAATAAAGTCTGAATACCCTGGGGTATCTATAATATTTATCTTATATTCTTTCCAAGGTATGGGAAAAACTTTTAGCATTATAGTAGTTTTCCTTTTTATCTCTTCTGGCTCAGAGTCCACATTGCTATTTCCAATGTCCACACTACCTAGCCTATCTACTAACTTAGCGTTAAATAGAATAGCATCAGTAAGCGATGTTTTACCCACTCCGCCATGAGAGAGTAAAACTACATTTCTAATCTTCCCTGTTTCTAATTTCATCTGCTTCCCTCCAATACCGTTTTTATAGTAAATAGTATTCTTGCAAAATTAGGACTTCTTCTAATAATATTACCATAGAATGCTATAAATAGCCAAGTATTAATTTATATTTTATATTAATTCTAAATTCTTACTTTTCCTTTTCTATTTTTAAGTCATTATATAAACTCGAATTTTTTTCTAATACCTTAAATAAGGCTGAGACCACTTCAGGATCTAATTGAGAATTTATGCTCTTATAAAGTTCTATCTTAGCCTCCTCTATCCCCTTTCTCTTTGAATAGGGTCTATCTGTAGTTATAGCGTCAAAAGCATCTGCACATGCTATTATACGACTTTCTAGGGGAATCTCTTCTCCTCTTAGACCATCTGGATATCCATTCCCATTGTATTTTTCATGATGGTGTCTTATCCAAAGAGGGACCTCTTTGAACCTAGATATTTCTTTAGATAAATCTTCTCCTACTATTGGATGCTTGTAAATCTGTAACCATTCCTCTTTAGTGAGCTTATCAGGTTTGTTTAGTATATTTAGGGAGAGTCCTATTTTACCTAGGTCATGTAGTAAAGCTGCGTTTCTTATTCTTTCTATTCTAGCTTCACTAAGTCCCATCTCTCGAGCTATATCTTCAGATAACTGTGCTACTCTTAAGGAGTGGCTACTAGTATAGCTATCAAAGACTCCTAAAAGCTTTATAAGGGTAGATATAGCTTGATCATATGTTCTATTTACTTCGCTAGCTAAGATAAAAAGATATCTAGCGATAAATATAGGAACTATATATATCGGCATAACTACAGGACCCAGTAACTTGTAACTTTGTGCTATAACTAGCGCCAAGAAGAAATGTAAAAGATATGTAATGATGGATATGTTTGAGAGATAGTAGATCAGAGTCCCTACGAATTTTCTTCCTTTATCTACAGAAACCACTAAACTTAGAAGCGTAACATTTGAAAACCAATAAACAAGTGCAACAGATAAGGCTACTAAGAAGTATCGCCATCCAAAATCGAAATATAGTCCATTTAAAGCTTCATACAATAATCCAGCTAATCCGGCACATATTATTAAGTTAGCCCTATTGAATATAAATCTTTTAGGGTCATGGGATTTAAAATTGAGTTCCTCCAAACTTATAGAGCCTAGTCCATTTAATAGTATTCCTATAGGGGCTCCAAACATCAATATTCCTGTATAGGAGACTATAAATCCCATAGAAAGGGCGATTTGTCTACCAGGTATTTCTACAGGAAAAGCTTCTAATATTAGGGCTAAGGTAAATAATATAATTACATCAGTTAACCTTGCTCTAAAAGGATAAAATTTAATTATATATATAGATAGAGATATAGCAATGATAGAAAGTATATAAACAATTCTATTTATCTCTTTTCTCATGAAGTAACCTCTATAAGCCCATATCCTCCTTCTTTTCTAACATATACAACATTTATTTCTGAAGTATCTGCATTTACAAAGATAAAGAAATCATGTCCAAGAAGTTCCATCTGAAGCAAGGCTTCTTCTACCGACATAGGGGTGATATTTAATCTTTTTCTCCTTACAATTCTGTCAGATAGAGCTCCCTCTTCAGTCTCTCCCATCTGGATAGTCTCTTCTTGATCCTCAAACTTTTCAGTCGACTTAGTTCTACCTCTATTCAATAATTTGCCTTTAAATGTTTTTATCCTTCTTTCTAACTTATCTACTACTAAGTCTACAGACGCATACATATCTGAGGTTGATTCTTGTGCTCTTATTATCTTACCATTTATCCTTGCAGTTACTTCAACCTTTTGTGTAGTGCCTGAACTTTTACTATTACTCGTACTGAGCACTACCTGAATGTCAGAGATCCGACTAAAAAATCTATTTAACTTACTTAATTTTTTCCTTATATAGTTCTCTAAAGCCTCAGTAACTTCTATGTTTCTTCCCTTTATAACTATATCCATAAGTATCTCCTCCTAAAAAGTTATTTAGAGTACATAGTCCTTAATAGTCTCTTCTAAGACTAACTGATATTTATCGCCTAGCGCCTTTTCTAGAAGTTCCTTCTCTTGAGGTGTTAAATTCTCTCCTATAACATATATCGAATGACCCTGCTTACCAGAAAAACTTCTAACAATAACTTTAGATTTGCCACCCATATAACCCATT
>JAOACC010000153.1 GCA_026418035.1 bacterium | reverse complement strand
TTATAAACCGGCAACTTTAATGCTTTTCCTATAGCATCCCAAATTGCAATTTCTATACCACTAAAAGCCATAAATACTAATCTTCCTCTAAATTTATAAGTCTTTATAAAGACGTCTTCGCTCATTCTTTCTATATCAAATAGATCTCTACCTATAATTATAGGTTTCAAAGCAGATACTATAGTTTCTGCTACTAGTTTGGGATGCATTGGACTACACTCCCCAATACCTACTATCCCCTCTTCGGTTAAAACCTTTACTAAAACAGTTCTCTCTTTAACTATGAAGACCAGAATGTCCTGAATTCTCATAAGAAGCAATTTTATTTTCTTCTTCTCTTTATCCTCTCCCAGATGGGCTTCCAGTCATTCTCTTCAACTAGCCCAATATCCTGAAGAATATGAAGAGTTGCTTCTAGTTTTCCTCTCTCTCCAAGAAAAAATTCAGCCGCTCTTATAAGGTCCATATTATGGCCTGTAAAGCCATGCCCTAAGCCTTTTACTTGAGAGCTAGCATCTATAAGACTATGTAGAGCTGGTGTAGCCCAGCCTAAAAGAGACTTCGATGCCCTTATATGATCTATATTCTTTGGCATCTATATTATTTCTTCTCTTCGCCTTTAGCAAAGAGTCTTATAACATCATCTAGCATAAGACCAGGAATTTGATTTGCCTTCTCTAAAACATCTGCTACCGTTCCAATCCATCTCTGCCAGAGTGCCTACATCTGAGCATCACTTATAGGTGGGGTCACAGCACCCTTGCCTTTTGTCCCTGTTTCCTCTTCTCCAGTGCCAGCAACAAATAAGTTTGAAGGTTTAGTATCCCTTATATACCTAACTACTGCATCTAAAGTCTGCATAGCAGCTATCCTTCTTTCCTCCATCTCCCTTATTGTTTCTCTATCCATAGTATCTCTCCTTTCATAACAGAAATTTTTAATATTATAACATAATTTATGGATCAGTTTTTATTTGACAGTAGAGATAAAATAATGTATAATCCAAACCAAGTTTTACTGAATAAAACTATAGGAGGTAGTATGCCAGAGGTAGTAGGGTTAGGAGAAATAATGGTAGTAATGGATCCCTTAAGGAATGGTCCTTTAAGTAGCGTAGAACTATTTAGAAAAACTATTGGTGGAGCAGAAGGAAATGTCTGTATAGGAGTTTCAAGATTAGGTCATTCTTCTGGCTGGATAGGAAGATTAGGTAACGATGAGTTTGGAAGATTTATCCTCTCTTGCTTAAGAGCAGAAAATATTGATGTCTCTTGTGTAAAAGTTGTGAAAGGATTTACTGGGATTTATTTTAAAGAGAGAAGAGGTTTAGGTGATACTAAAGCCTTCTATTATAGAAAAGATTCCGCTGGAAGCACCTTATCACCTGAAGATATTTCTGAAGAATATTTGGCAAGTGCTAAATTTTTTCATACCACAGGGATTACTCTTGCATTAAGTGAAAGTGCCAGGAATACTGTGTTGCATGGAATAGAGCTATCAAAGAAGTTAGGTCTCCAAGTGTCTTTTGATGTTAATCTTAGACTTAAGCTTTGGACAAAAGAAAGGGCTAAAGAAGAGATAAATAAGATTATTCCTAAAACAGATATATTCTTTCTTACCCTAGAGGAAGGGAAAGTACTTTTCGGCTTAGATGTTCCTGAAAAGATTATAGAATACCTCCTCTCATGTGGTCCACATACTGTATGTGTAAAACTTGGAAAAGAAGGGTCAGTGGTGGGAAATAATAGAGAGATATCCTTAATCCCTGCCTTTACTAATTTCTCTTCAGTAGATAACGTAGGAGCTGGAGATGGTTTTGTTGCCGGCTTCTTGGTGGGGCAGTTAAAGGGATGGAGCTTGAAGGAATCTGCTCTTCTTGGAAATATAGTTGGTGCCTATGCTACAACTACTACTGGTGATAATGATGGATATCCAACATGGAACGAAGTGGAAGAGTTTCTTGGAAAAAAAGAGATAGTAATGAGGTGATGGTGGTTATAAAGAAGGAGGGATTACTTTGAAGGCGGGTTTCTGCACAAATGTATTTAAATTCGATGAAATGGAATATGCTATAAGGAGATTAGCCGAACTTGGATATGATGGTTTAGAGTTCTGGCAGCAGTACTTGGATAATATCGATATAAAATGGCTAAAAAGCTTTATGGATGAAGTAAAACTTGAGACTGCTCAGATTTGTCCATATTTTAATTTTACTGGAACAGAAGAGGAGTGGAATGAAAGTATTATTCTTGCTAAGAGATATATAGATATAGCTTGCACTTTAAATTGTAAAAGAATCAGAATCTTTACTGGACATATATCTGGCAGTTTTGCTACAGATGTCCAGTGGGAGATGGGGATAAAGGGGGTTAGGGAGATATGTGATCTTGGGCTTGAACATAACTTGGATTTTATACTAGAGATGCATTATGACTCCCTTATGGATACTTCAGATAACGCTCTAAGACTTATTGAGGGTGTGAATAAACCAAATCTAAAGGTGAACTTACAAGTTCCTATAGCTAACGAGGATATCTTCTACAGTGCCAAAAAGCTTGGTAGATATACTGCGCATCTACATGCTCACAATTGGATTACTAAAGACGGAAAGATAAACTATACATTCTTAGATTCTGGAGAGATAGATTTTGAGAGATTTATAAAGACCCTCCAGGAGGAAGGTTTTGACGGATACATATCTATAGAACATGCCTTACACCATCCTGTTTGGGAGACTGCAGAACATGAAATAAGATATCTAAAAGGTCTTATAAATAGGTTAAGTAGACAGTTAAGTTAGAAGTCTTAAAAGCTAGACTAGAAATGAGAAAGTAATAATCTATTTACAGCCATGTGCCTTTGATGAGAGAAAGGATTACTGTTTATAAACTCCATCAAGGGCTTAATAAGCTAGAAATCCTATATAACCTATAACGATGGGAAATCTTTTAAACCTTTCTGCATAGGAACCTAATACTTTATCATTGATTGCTTTCTGATATCTTTAATCTCTCGATTAACTTATTAGGGTAGCATTTTTACAACTTATAGCTAGATAATATCATGAAAACTCTTATATTTTGTCGGTGGTTTTTCCTATTGTCTATACGTTTATTCTGGTCTATACTTATGTAGTAGAATAATATTGAAAGGGGTTGGAAAGCTTGACTGATAAAAAATTTTATAGAGTTATATCTAGGATGGATGGTTTTCCCTATGGGGGAAGATATTTTGACGATATAGAGATAGTTTGGTTCTATTCTGAAAGAAGAGAATTTCCTCTAGTTAAATACGAAGAGATCATAGAAGACTATAATGAGAAGAAAAAGAGAAATTCTACTGAAAAGTTAGAAAGTTACATAGATGAATTCTTTGCCCTTCATGAAGCTACAAGATTAAAGAAATTTTTAGACCAACACTTTAAGGATATAGTTACAGAGATTAGAGAGGTTGATTCTATTCCTACTGACCCAGATGTTACACCATTAAAAGAGGTTCCCATTGGAGGAGGAATTGATTTTTATCTACTATGGAAAGAGGATAAATATCCCCTCTCTTTTAAAGTAGAAGGAATATTTGACATAAGACCGGTGTGGAGGAAGACTACACAGAAGAGGTGGAGGATAGAGTTAGCTTTAAGTGATTTAGACCTATATGAGCTTCCCTCTCTTACCGTAGCAGATAGAAGTGTATATATCCTTGATGCTGGGAAAGTTGGTGGAGATTTTTTAGTAGTTTCTCGTGATGAGGAGGTAGAAAAGTTCTTAAGGGAAAAGGGGTTTGAACTAGAAGAGATCTCAGGTAAAATCTATAAACTCTCCTTTAAGAATAATGATAAACCGCAGATTTAGTATATTTTTTCTTACATTGTTATTTATCTTACTGCCTGGAGTTGCTGAGGCGGATTATTTTCTTACTGGAAGTTTCTTTTCTTCTGAGACAGATATAAGGAGTTTGCCCCTAGAGGCATCATCTATAGCTTTTGGGCTCAATGACAGACTATATATTTTAGATAAGAGAGAAGAAAAGATACAGGTATATTCTTCAGAAGGGGTACTTGAAAGGGAAATCCGTTCTAAAGCAGAAGCTATTACAATAGACCCCTGGGGTTATATATATGCAGTTACTAAAGGAAGATTTGTAGATATCCTTGATCCCTTTGGAAATCTAATTGATAATATCACACTTGAATCTCAAGACCCAGTTTATGATTTTATCTCATACTCTGGATTTGTTTCTGTAGATGAAAGAGGTTATATATATGTTGTTAATACTAGTTCTGGTAAGGTCTCGATCTATTCTCCTTCCGGGGCTTACGTTGGAGATCTCATTAAGAGTGGGTATGGGACTTCAGACCTTACTATGGTTAACGCTGTAACTATAGATTCTAAAGGGAATATCTATGTAGCAGGAAGTTTACCAAGATCAACAGTCAGTAGGTTTGAGCCAAATTATATTGTAATAAAGAGAATGAACTATCAAGGGTATACTAATATGACCTTTGGACCTATAATAAATGCCTTTATAGGTGGCATAGTTGTAGATCAACTTGGGAATCTCTATGTTCTTGATACCTCTTCTTGCTATGTATACAAATTTGATAAGAGAGGGGCTCTTGTAACTAGATTTTTTGCTGGTAGAGGTGCCACCTGTATCGCTATACGTAGTGATGGTTACATAGCCATAGGTTATGGTGGAGAGATAAAACTTTTTCATCCGTCTAGATTAATGAAGATCATAGATAAGGCTAATGAGGCATTACTTGATGGTGATTATGACCTCTCTATAAAATATTGGAATGAAGCGTTAAGATTAAATAACTATATGAAGTTTATCCATTCAGGTCTTGGAGAGACCTACTTCTATATGAAGGATTATAGAAGTGCACTTAGAGAGTTTAAATTGGCAGAAGATAAGATTAGATATTCAGGAACAGTTGTCCTTTATAGGAGAGAACTCTTCTATAGATATATACTTCTCTGGGGAGTGTTATTGCTTGTTGTTATAAATATTCTTATCTTCTGGGGGAAAAAGTTATTGTTTATATTCAATAATATAGTTGGTCGTATGGTTTATTCTCCTGTAAGGACTTTATCAGAGGTTAGGGAAAAACCTATATACTGGGGTTTCATCATTATTATTGCATTAGCACTGATAGATGCACTGAATAGAAGATTTACTAACTATATCTTTCAGCCAACACTAGAAGGGATAGACTATCTCTTCCTTCGTAGACTACTTATGTTTTCTGGTTTATGGTTTGTAAGTGGAACTGTCTTTTATAGTGCTGGAGAGATATTTGATGGAATGGGAACATGGAAGCAATGTATGCTTACTACAGTCTTCTGTATAGTTCCATATCTATTATTCTCCTTCCCAATCTCTTTAGCTAGCAATCTTCTCACATTTCAGGAAAAGATATATTATGATTATGCAAGACAAGGTTTGATGTTTTGGTGTGGAGTTCTTTTCTTTATAAACGTTTATACTACACAACAGCTTTCTTCTGGTAGGAATATACTAATTTTCTTAGTAACTGGTATAGGTTTGGTCTTTGCTATTGCTATAATTCTTTTCCTACAAGGTATTAATAGAGAACTATGGTCTTTTATAAAGGACCTTTACCTTGAGGCATGGTATAGATTAGTAGGGTACTGATGAAAAAGATTATTTTATTAATAATTACTTTTTTATCAATAACGTCTGTGGCTTACGCTAAGATAGGTATTACTTATAATATTGATAAAGACCTTCTTATAATTAGGAATGGTAATTATACTATGACCAGTTCCCCTCTAGATTGGAAGTCCGTAAATGATTATTGGGACTCTAAGATAAGGTCGATGTTTATAGTTGAATACTGGGATAAAGAGCTTGGAAACTCTAGATTTCTATTCTCATATGATGCCCGAAGGACTGTTAATTATAATGGGGATAGTATAGATGTAAGTTATAGGTTTCCATCTATAAATCTCAGTTTTACAGCCAAGGTCTGCAATAAGGGGAAATATTTTGAGGTTACAATTCCTCACAATACCTTTAAGGAAGACCTTTCTTTCCCTATAATTAGTATTACCTTTTTACCATATCTCAATGCTGGTAGAGTTGGAGAAAAAGGATATCTAGTTATACCTGATGGCTGTGGAACTATTGTCCAGTTTACAAAATTCTTTGGTGTTACTACGCTTGAGAAACAGGTCTATGGAGACTTGACTCCAACTGAGTATGATATAAACCAGATACCAATCACTCTACCAATATTGGGTTGTATAAGGAATAACTTTGGTTTTGTAGGCATAATAACAGAAGGGGACGCCTTTAGTGGACTAGTGATGGATATGGCTCCAGGTAATGGATACTACTCGATAGGAGTTAAATTTTATTTTAGAAAGGTGTTTGAGGATATATATCGTAAGAAGAGAATAACCCCTAGAAGGGATGATAAAGATAGGACTGTTAGGTTCTATCTATTACAGGATAAATCTGCCAATTACGTTGGCGTTGGTAAGGTCTATAGAGAATTTCTCTTAAAAGAGAGAGGAGCTAAAACTCTAAAAGAAAAGGCTAATATTTATGATTATCTGGACCCAAACATTATCGATGTGGAAATATTTATGGGGGTTAAAAAGGGATTTCAGCTATTTGACCCTGTAATTAGATTAACATCTTTTAGACAGATAAGCTGGATACTTGATAGGCTGAAAGATCTGGGTATAAGGGCGAATTTAATACTTACTGGTTGGGAGAGGTCTGGTTTTGAAGGAGAGAATCCTACTACATTTCCCCCTTTTGACAGTTCTAGAGGTCTTAGATCGGTGGTAGAAAAGGCTAAAAATCTAGGACACTTTGTTAGTCTTTCGGTTAATTTCTTTGAGATATATCAGAATTCTAGAGATTTCTATAGGAGATTAACATTGAAGAGTCCGGTAAAGCTACCTGTAGAACAGAATTCTTATAGGAGAGGATATATTATCTGCCCACAGGTGGCATTAACAAAATTTCAAAGATTCTATACTGAGGCAAATAAGAATGGAATAGCGAGCATTGAGCTTAGACGCTTGGGTAGAGGGCTTATAGAATGTTTTGATGATGAACATCCTGTAGATAGATTTGATTGTGCAGAGGTCTATTCAAAGATGACAAGCTCTGCTGGTATGATCGATGGGGGGTGTGGTTATGGGATAAGTTCTGTAGATACATTTATCTCTGCTCCCTCTTCTAGCTCTGAATTTTTCGGTGGAGAATCTATCCCTCTTTGGCAGATAGCCTTACATGGTATAGTAAGATATTCCTTTGAACCCATAAATCTCAGAAAGGATTTTGATTATGAATTTCTTAAGACTTTAGAGTATGGGGCACTGCCAACTGCTATGTTAACCTACGAGTCTCCGATACTAATAAGGGATACCTTTTATAAGTCTCTTTTTAGTTCTAAATTTTTAGACTGGCAGTATGATCTAAAGAGAGAGTATGAACTCTTTAATAGAAAGCTTGGATATTTACAGTATCATTTTATTATTGATCATAGAGAGTTATCTAGATACGTCTATCAAACGACCTATAGTGATGGTACTAAGATTATAGTAAATTATTCTAATAAGGAATTTAATGGAATAAAACCTCTTGGGTACAGAATAATTAAAGGAGACAAGCAATAATGAAGTGGTTTATGTTACTTATTTCTCCCTCTGAGGTCTGGGAGGATATTAAAGATACTAATTGGCTTATCATCCCAATTTTGGTAGGGACTATATCTGCACTCTGCAGTTTTTATGTCACTATAGACCCTAATGTTATGTATCATAAGGCTGAGGCGATTGTGAGATTGTCGCATAATACTCTTTTCTCTCTACCAGAGGGAGAAGGGGTTGTAAGGTTTGCAGTGTCTTTAGGTTTTATATTATTGCCTGTGTGGTATATTGTTAGAACAGTAATATCTAGTTTAATTGCAAAACGAATATTAAAAGATGTGGATTATAAGAGACTCCTATTTATTTTCTCTTTATCTCTTTTACCCTTAATTCCTTTAAGGCTTGTTATCTTGTACTTTATTAAAGCCAAGGGCTTAGAAAATCTGGTCGACCTTAAGGATCTTAATATAACACTCAGCCCCGTTCTATTCTATGCGTTAAACAGAGATATGCTTAAGAATGATATGCTCTATACGTTTCTTAGAGAAATAAGTTTGGAGAACATCTGGAGTATGTTTGTATTTATTGGTCTTTCTTCTAGCGAGGGTATGGATGCTAGGCGCAGTATTTTGGTTTTCCTTACAACTTTAATAGTTGTAAGAGTCATAGAGATACTCTGGGAGAATTATAGCTATAATATAATTTGGTTTCTTCTTGTTGGAGGTTAGATATGAAGAAGAAGTTAGGTATTATTGCGCTTATTATAAGTATTATATGGATTATGTACCTTGGTTTTGTTTATAACAAAACTTATTTTGAACATTATCCCAAGGTTACCGTTACCGTTGCCGAGAGAAAACCTTTCATTCAGGACATATCTACAGTTGGTTATGTAGAGCCTGCTATTAAGTCTACTGTAAGAAGCGCTGTATCTGGAAAGGTCTTAGGAATAATGGTTAATGTTGGAGATTATGTTAGAAAAGGGACCTCACTATTTCAGATAGAGTCTCCAGATTTAGAACTTCAAATACAGCAGGCTAAGTTGAATATAGAAAGGCTTAAGATAGAAGAAGAAAAGTTAAAAAGTGAAGTATATGATATATCTCAATATGAGATAAACTTAAAGAAGGAGGAGGAAAATCTTAAAAGGGCTAGACAGGAGTTAGAAAAGGCAGAGTTTCTCTTTAAGAATGGGATTATTACACTCTCAGAATACAATAACTATAAGAATCTATTTACTCAGACGAAACTTGCCTATGAGCTGGCAGAGAAGAGTTATAAAAATATTAAGAAACAGTACGAAACACAAGAAAAGCTTAAAATTAATAACCTTTTAGTGCTAAGGGAAAGTATAAAGAATGCTGAGGCACAATTGAAGAATTTAGAAGACCAGAGGTTAGTTAAGGCTGGTATAGACGGTAGGATAGTGTCTATCTTTGTAAAGAAAGGAGAATATATAACAGCTGGGACCCCTATTATTCTTATGGCTGATGAGAGAAAGTTGGCAGTCTCTTGTGTTATTGACCCCAAATATATAGATAAGGTCAAGACAGGACAGGAGATAAGATTTAAGATTGATCCACTCTCTACCAAGGAGTACAAAGCACAGGTAGACTCTATCTCCGAAGGAACAGAGGAGTTGATGGGTAAGACTGGTATAAAAGTTACCGGAAGGATAAGGGATAATGTGCCTGGTATTAAGGTAAATATGCCTGTATATATGAGAGTCTTGGTAAGGAGTAGGGAACTTAGCGTAGTTGTCCCTGTTGCAAGTATACACCAGGAGACTCCTCAAGGTGAGGAAAATCCCTTGTATTACTTGAGTCCACCTAGTCCAGAGGAAACTGAATACTATGTATTCGTTCTTGAGGGAACACCAATAACCACTGATGATAGAGAGCTTAGGAGATTAATAAGAGACAATGTTCAGGTTGTTAGAAAGAGAAAGGTCGAGATAGGTGGTGTTAGTGAAGATGAGGCAGAGATTATCAGTGGTTTGAAACAGTTTGAGAAGGTAGTCACTTACAGTAGTAGACCCCTTAATGATTATGATAGGGTGATAGTTATAGAGAGAGAAAAATGGGCAAAGGATTAAATGGGATAAAGATAGGGATAGCTGTTATGTTTATTTCTCTTATAATAGGCTCTCTAGAATCTGTTAGACTTGGTTTGGGATGTAATATATTTACCTATGGAATGGATATATTTGCAGTTTCTCCTTATTTGACAGAGGAGATGAAGCTAGAGCCTCTTACTTGGGAAGATGCTAGGGCTATAGCAGATATACCAGGTGTAAGATCGGTAGATAGTGTAAAGAAGAGTGTGGCTAAGGTTCTATTAGGTTCTGAAGAGACAAATATGAATATTACTATGATTACCCCTAACTTTGTAGGTATTATTGGAAGAAGGTTAATAGATGGAAGAAACTTTAGAAATATTGATTTTTCTGAATTTCACAAGGTTGTTCTTCTTCCAGAGAATACCAAAAATATACTCTTTAGTAAAAGTGTAAATCCTCTTGGAAGCGAGATATATATAAATAGAGAGAGGTTTATAGTAGTTGGTATACTTGGTCAAGCATTTATGGAGAAGATAATAAATAGGTTCAAGTTACTTAGGGACTATCTGCCTATGATATCACAATTAGCAGAACTTATATATCCTAAGAGAGAACTTGTAATACCCCTCTACTATGACCCATATGACAAGTTGGATGCTGTAATAATAACTGTTTACCCAAAATATTCTTGGGGAACATTTAAGACAGTATTGAAAGATGAAATAGTAAGAACACTGAGGTTTAGACATATAGGAGAAAGCGATTATGAGGTATTCAATCTACATGAGAGACTTCTAGCATTTAAGGTTTATCTCTTAATTTTTCTCCTAATTTTATTTATCGTCTCTATCATACTCATAACATCTGCTCTTATAAGGACTAAGACTATTCCTTTTAAAGAAAGGGTAGTTCTATTTTTAGTTGCAGTAATTATCGGAGAGTTTTTAGGTATAATGTTATCTAGGACAGTCACCTTAGGATTAGACATACCGCCATCTCCAGTATGGTGCTTTCTAGTCGGTTTTGTTATACCACTCTTTATGTGGGGTAAGTATGGGATTAAAAAGACTAAACTATAGACAAAAAGATGTATTGATGGGTTATATAGCCATATCACCCTGGCTTATAGGATTTGCAGTCTTTTTTGTGTTCCCACTACTGTTTTCTATCGTTTTAAGCTTTTTAAAATGGAGCTTTAATGGTAGCACATTTGTTTGGCTAGATAACTATAAAGAGGCACTCTTTAATGATAAGGACTTTTGGTATAGCCTAGGGGTAACATTGGGGTATGGTGTTGTAAGCATTCCATTTACTATACTTTTCTCTTTTATACTTGCCCTTCTTATAAATCAGAAGATAAAAGGGATAGGCTTCTTTAGGATGGTATATTTCCTGCCAGTAGTTGCTGCTTCAGATGTGGTTGTTGCAAAGATAGGTCCCGAGATATTTAGTAAGATGGTTAATGTAACTGTGACTTTAGAGACTTTTGGTATTCAGGTTAGCCCAAACACACAGAATTTTATAACTCTCTTTTCTACTCTTATCACTCTAGGACTATGGAGGGTAGGTATCCAGATGCTCATATTTTTGGCTGGACTTCAGAGTATAGACCCTCAGATATATGAGGCGGTAGAACTAGATGGTGCCAGCTGGTGGAAGAGTCTCTGGGCAATAACGATCCCCTTATTAGGTCCTTTTACTGTTATCAATGTTGTCTTTACCGTAATAGAATCTTTTACTAATGTCTTTACAATAGCAAGGGTATTAGCAAGAGGTAGAAGTGTTACTCCTTTCTTTATGGATTATGTATATAGGCTCAGTTTTGAGGAGTATAGACTTGGATATGGCTCTGCGGTAAGTTGGATATTTTTAATCATTATTATCTCATTGGTGTTGTTGGCTTATTATTATTCTCAGAGGTTTCTAGTAGAGAGGTAAGGAAGATGAGGCATAAGAGTTCTAATATACTATATAAGATAAGAAGAATAATCCCTAAACTGATATTATACTTTCTACTTATTGATGGTGCCTTTATATTTCTATATCCTATCGGAAGGACAGTAGTCATATCTTTTATGACCATAGAAGACTATATGGATCCTTCTGTAAATTGGATACCGAACAGATTAAATTTTAGAAACTATATAGATGTTCTAAAGCCTATGGAATTCTTTAACGCTCTTTCGAACACTGTAAAACTAACAGTATCTTGTATTTTGGGACAGGTCCTATCCTCTGCTCTAGTTGGCTATGGACTTTCTAGAGGTAAGATTCCTGGAAAAGAGATTATTATGATGGTGATACTTGCTACACTTGTTGTTCCCCCACAAATTTTGCTTATACCTTATTATATCCTGTACCATAGATTAAACCTATTGGATTCTCTTAATGTATTTATTATTCCATCATTCTTCGGTTTTGGCATATATGCTCCTCTCTGTATATTTGTCTTTAGACAGGTGTTCAATACATTACCAGTTGAGTTAGAAGATGCAGCTATAATAGATGGTGCAGACTTCTTCAAATGCTTCTGGTATATTTATCTTCCATTATCCAGGTCTGCTTTTGTAACGGTAGGACTCTTTACCTTTGTCTGGTATTGGAATGAATATGCTAGAAGTATCATCTTCTTTAACAATATAAAGACTATCCCTATAGCGCTATCTCTATTATTCTCTGCCGATCCTGCATATGTAGGTGCAGGTTTTGGCGGTATGAATATTAGTGTTGTAACATATCCTATGATGATGGCTGCGGTTATGCTAACTATACTTCCTTGCCTAGTCTTGTATCTCTTTACACAAAAGTACTATTTAACAGCCATAGAACAGGTTGGGATAAAGGGCTAAAACCGTGCTCATCCTATTGACTTTTGGATCGATTTGACCCATAATAATGTAGCTAATAATTAGGAAAGAGGGAGTGTGAATAGGAAGAAGTGTATGGACCGCATTTGATGTTAGATTGCTATGGCAGTCCGAAAAGTATACTGGCAGATGTAAGTTTCCTGTATGAGGTTTTAGATGAACTGCCAGGTATAATTGGTATGCGTAAGATTATGCCACCATATGTCTTTAGGTATGATAGTAAAGATATTCCAGAAGACTGGGGGCTCTCGGGAGTAGTATTAATAGCCGAGAGTCATATAGCCATACATACCTATCCAGAGAAGGAATACTTTACGGTAGACATCTTTTCCTGTAAAGAGTTTGATCTGGATCTTGCTAAGAGATATTTGACAGAGAAGTTTAAGGTCAAAAAATACGAGTTTCACCATATAGATAGAGGACTAGAATTCCCAAGGAGTACTCCTAAAGTGTGATGGAATTCTATACTCATTATGTCACCTTTGGTGACTTTCCAGAGGAATATAAGGATATAGAAAAGGCAAAAGCGATTATAGTTCCTGTTCCTTTAGAGGAGACAGGAACTTATCTCTCTGGTACTCGTTTTGCTCCAGATGAGATAATATTAGCTTCTAGAGCGCTTGAGTGGTTCGATGAATCTTTAGATTTTGAACCCTTTAGAAAAGGTATAGCTACTATAGCTTCTCCAATCTGGGAAAGAGGGAATTTGATATCTTGTCTGTCCTTGGTCGAGGGAATAATAGAAGAGATAGTTGGTCAGGGTAAGTTTCCAATAGTAATTGGTGGAGAGCATACGATTACTTTAGCCAATGTAAGAGGTATTCTTAAGCACTATAGTAATTTGTCTTGTCTTATATTTGATGCACATGCTGACCTTAGGACTATTTATGATAGGTCTTCTTTTAGTCACGCCTGTGTATCAAGAAGAATCTCAGAGCTTAATGTTGATAATATTATAGAGGTTGGTATAAGAAGCCTCTCTCTAGAAGAGGATGAGTATATAAGCTCAGCCAATAATGTAAGAGTTATTAAGGCTAGAGATTTTCTAAGGGACCCAAAATTTTTTATAGAACACATATCCAGTATGCTAAGCGATAATGTGTTTATCTCTATAGATATGGATGTATTTGATCCTTCTCTTGTCCCTGCGGTTGGAACTCCTGAGCCGGGTGGATTTCTATGGTATAATGTAATTGATATACTAGAGGAAGTTTTTGCCCATAAAAATATAGTAGGATGCGATGTTGTAGAACTTTTAGGGACTAGTAAGACATCCTGTTTTATAACTGCTAAGCTTATTTATAAACTCATTGCATATAAATTCTTCTATGAGTAGAAGAAAACTTCGTAGGAAGATATTTCAGTGGTTGTTTGAACTTGAATTTAGACCTGATGCCATAGAAGAGATAAAGAAGAAGTTAGATGCGGAATTCTTAGTTGGGGAAGATAGAGAATTTGCTATTGACATTATTGAAGGTGTTTGGAGTAAGAAGGATGAGATAGATGAAATAATTAAGTCTCATCTGAAGGGATGGAATTTTGATAGGATATCTCCAGTAGAAAAGAGTATACTCCGTATGGGAATATATGAACTCTGTTTTTATAATAATACTCCTCCTAGAGTGGCTATAAATGAAGCTGTTGAGTTATCTAAGCTATTTGGAAAAGATAGCTCTCCAGAGTTTATTAACGGCCTATTAGGAGCGGTATTTAGAGGGAATGGAGTATAAAAGGATGGTAGTAACCCTTGGAGGAAGGGTCCAGGGGGTAGGTTTTAGAAGTTTTGCTAGATATAAGGCATTTATGCTTGGAATAAAAGGTTATGCAAGGAATACTTGGGATGGTAAGGTTGAGGTTGTTGCCGAAGGACCTCTAGAAAAACTTGACGAGTTCTTAAAAGAGCTTAAAAAGGGTCCTACTTCTGCTAGAGTAAGGGAAGTTGATGTTCATTTTGAACCTCCAACTTATGAATTCTATGACTTCTCAATCTACTAAAGAGAGACTTGATATTTTATTGTTAAATTTAGGCCTTGTTTCTACTAGAAGCCAAGCCCAGGCCCTTATTATGGCTGGGGATGTCTTAGTAGATGGGAAGGTTGTCACTAAGAGTGGGACCTTAGTTAAGAGAGATGCCGAGGTAGAGATAAAGAGACCTCCAGAATATGTAAGTAGAGGTGGTTTTAAACTAGAGAAGGCTATAAGAGAATTTTCTGTGGATGTAAAAGATAAGATCTGTGTTGATATAGGAGCCTCTACGGGTGGATTTACTCACTGTCTATTGAAATTTGGTGCAAAACTTGTATATGCCATAGATGTTGGTAAAGGGCTTTTACATCCCATTCTAGCTAATGATCCTAAAGTTAAAGTTATTGAAGGTTATAATGCAAGATACTTAGAGCCAAGCTTATTTCCTATAAAGCCTGTTTTGGCAACTATAGATGTATCTTTTATTTCTGTAAGAAAGATTCTTCCAGCCTTAGTTAATTGCCTTGAAGGTGAAAAGGAGATAATAATACTTGTTAAGCCACAGTTTGAAGCTGATTATAAAAGAGTAAGTAGAGGAGGGGTTGTTGTAAAGCCTGAGTTCCATGTAGAGGTAATTAAGAAGGTTATAGAATCTTCTGAAAGACTTTACTTGTATCCTTGTAATCTTACCTTTTCTCCAATAAAGGGGAGGGCTGGAAATATAGAGTATCTCTTGTATCTTTCTAGTAAGATATCTAGAGGGGAGATAGATATAGATAAAATTGTCGAGGAGGCTTTTAGATATTTTGAGGATGATAGTATTACCACATCCGCATAGAAGAGAGGCCTGTGATTTAGGTAAAAGAATAGTAGAGTATGCATCTTCTAAAAATGTTGAAGTAAGACTTTATGAAGACTGGCCTGAGGACATCACCGGAGATTTTGATGTAGGGATTGTGATAGGTGGGGATGGAACCCTACTAAGGGCATCACGGTTATTAAGTCCATTTGGAATTCCTATACTTGGAGTAAAGGTAGGAGGCTTAGGTTTTCTTCTAGATGTAGAGCCTGAATATTATAGGCTTGCTATAGATAAACTGTTGAGTGGGAATTATTTTGTTGAGAAAAGAGGAACCCTAGAAGTAATTGTGGAGAGTGAAGATGTAATTAAGGGTAAATTTCTAGCAATCAATGATGCGGTTGTAAATAAGGGGACATTTGCTAGGATGCTAGAGATAACCCTTTTTATAAATGGTAATCTGGTTGCTAGATATCCTGCAGATGGAATTATAGTGTCTACTCCTACAGGCTCTACCGCCTACTCTCTTTCTGCTGGCGGTCCTATAGTCTCTCCAAACTTAGATTGTATATTAGTAACACCTATATGCCCTCATTCTTTATTCTTAAGACCTTTGCTTTTAAATCCAAAAGATACGATTGAGATAGTAGTAGGAGAAAAGCATGAAGAGGTTATGCTTACTATAGATGGGCAACTAGGTCTACACCTTGATACAAAGGATAGAGTTAGAGTGAATTTTAGTAATATTCATTGTAAACTTATTAGGCTTAGTGAAAACTCTAATTTCTTTGTTACCCTAAGAGAGAAATTACACTGGGGAGAGGGTATTGGAGATGCTCAGAGAGATCTCCGTTAAGGGTTTTGACATTATAGATAACATAAATGTAAACTTTTCCTCTGGATTAAATATCATTACGGGTGAGACTGGAGCGGGTAAGTCTCTCATAGTTGAGGCTATACAGCAATTACTTGGAGCTAGAGCAAGTTCTTCTATGGTAAAGTCAGGATATTCTAAGGCTCAGATAGTGGGAGTCTTTGACTTACCAGAGAAGGAAGAACTGATAAGATTTTTAGAGGATAATGGAATAGAGGTGGGAGATGAAATTATTATTCTTAAAGAGATAACTAACACTGGTAAGAGCAGTTTAAGGGTAAATGGAACGGTAGTTCCTGCCTCTGTAGTTAGGGAGATAGGGAAATATCTTGTTAATATTTTCTCTCAACTGGAGAATAGTGAAGTTCTTTCTCCTGAATATCAACTAAATATTATAGATTCCTTTGGTAGATTGTTTGAACTTAGAAAGTCATTTAGTGATATATTTTTAGAATGGAAATCCTTAAAGGAGAAAAAGGCTGAGATAGAATCCAGAATTCAAAATAGATTCCAAGAGCTGGATTTTTTGAACTATCAGATAGATGAGTTAAAAAGGGCTAATCTTTTAGAGAATGAGGATGAAATCTTAAAAGAAGAGGAGGGAAAACTACTAAACATAGAGAGATTAAGGCAAGATGTAGAAGAGTCTTATATGCTTCTTTATGAGGATGATGACTCTGTTGTCTCTAGACTATCTAAGGCGTCTCAGTTGTTGATAGGTTTAGAAAGTATAGATAATCAATTAGGTAGTCTTGGGAGAGAGATTGAGAATCAGGAGATTTTGATAAGTGAGTTATGTAGAACCTTAAGAAGTTATATAAGTAAGTTACGAGAGATAGATAGTTCCGCCTTAGAAGAACTAGAGGCAAGACTACACTTTTTAAATGACTTAAAGAGGAAATATAGAGTAAAATCAGTGAATGAGCTGATAGAGACACTAAAGAATCTAGAGGTTAGAAAGGAAGAACTAGAAAAGATTGAAGAAGAAAGTGGTAATTTAGACTCTCTTATAGAGTCTACCTATATTAGATTAAGAGAGATAGGAAAAACTTTATCTGATAAGAGGATAGATACAGCAAAAAGACTTTCTCGATATCTAGAGGGGGAATTGAGAGAACTTGGAATGCCAAATGTCAGGATAGAACTTGTGGTAGAAGAGATTGAAGAGCCTATATCTACTGGATTTGACAGTGTTACTTTTCTTATAGCTACAGTGCCCGATGAACCACTTAAGAGAATTGAAGATGTGGTTTCTGGCGGTGAGCTGTCTAGGATATCACTAGCCATAAAGAGTTTATTAAGAGATGTAGAACTTTTTCCCACTCTTATCTTTGATGAGATAGATATAGGTATAGGAGGTAAGACTGCCATAGCTGTTGGAGAAAAGATATATGAGCTTTCTAAGAAGACTCAGGTGATAAATATAACCCATCTACCTCAGGTTGCTGTCTTTGCAGATACTCATATGTGCGTCCAAAAGACTTTAGATGATATTGGCAAGGTGGATATAGAAATCAAAGTCCTTGAAGATGAAGAAAGGGTTATGGAGATATCTAGGATGCTCACTGGACAGATAATGGAGTCTACAGTGATAAATGCAAAAGAATTGATTAGTTATGCTGAGAAGTTAAAGGAAGGGATTATAAGTGAGGTATAAGCATACCGTTATTATAGATAAAGAGAGATGTAAAGGTTGTGGTATATGCATCTTTTTCTGTCCTCGAGGTGTCTTTGAATTCGAAGACTATCTCAATGAGGGAGGGTATCATCCAGTCAGGCTTACTGGAAGTGAATGCATAGGGTGTAGGGCTTGTGTCATTATGTGTCCTGATATAGCGTTAGAACTTGTTAGGGAGGAGATCAATGAAGGTACTTATGCGGGGTAATGAAGCCATAGCAGAAGGGGCTATATATGCAGGTTGTAAATATTTCTTCAGTTATCCTATAACTCCTCAGAGTGAAATATTACATTATATGGCAAAACGTCTACCAGAAGTTGGAGGAGTATTCTTACAGGCAGATAGTGAGACATCCGCTATAAATATGGTCTTTGGAGCCTCTGCATGTGGAGCTAGAGTAATGACCGCTTCTTCTGGTCCTGGATTGAGCTTAAAGCAGGAGGGAATATCTTATCTGTCCGCTGGAGAACTCCCCTGTGTAATAGTAAATGTTATGAGAGGTGGACCGGGATTGGGTGGTGTTCAGCCAGCCCAGAGCGATTATTTTCAGGCAACAAGGGGTGGAGGTCATGGAGACTATAGGAATATAGTGTTAGCACCTGTCTCTTATACACATCT
>JAOACC010000068.1 GCA_026418035.1 bacterium | reverse complement strand
ATATACCCCTCCACCCGGAATAACCTGTTCTCTAGACTTAAAGATGTTTATATCTTTAGACACTTGACCTATAAAGATTATCCTCACTAAAACCTCCTAAAAAAGTTTTCTGTATAATTTACCTAATTATAGCATGAATATGCTTCTCACTAGAGACTGTAATATATAAACTTTTACAAATCAATGACTAGTTTCTTCTAACTTTTAGGGAAATGGAAGATTTCCATAAGACTAGATACACTGGTATAGAGATTATCTAAATGTTCTATCATTGCTTCTCTTGCTCTGTTGATGTTTTTCTCTAAAATAGCCTGAGCTATATTCTTATGCTCTTCTAAAGCCTTCTCAATACGGCCTTCAATAGCATCTATCCCTATTCTTAATCTATGCCATTGAGAGTTAAGATTTTCCACTATCTGCCTTGCCCTTTTATTATCAGCCATATCAAATATGATACTATGAAATTCTTTATCCTGCCTAAACCAAAGCTCAAACCATTCCTTTATTTTATCGCTATTTTTAGGTCTAGTTCTAGCGAGTCCTTCTAACTTTTCTATTGTACACTTCAGTCTTATAAAATCTTCCTCTTTTCCTCGTTCTATTGCCCAACAAACGACTTCGGTTTCTATTATTTTCTTTAGTTCAAATATCTCTTTTAAATCTTTTAAGGTTAGTATAAATATTCTCTTTCTCTTTCCTTCTGTTATAATTAACCCTTCTTGTTCTAGCTTTTTTAATGCCTCTCTAACTGGAGTCCTACTAACATTGAGCTTTTTGGCGAGTATAGCTTCGGATATAAATTCTCCAGGCTTTAGATCCATATTTAGAATAAGCTCTTTTATCTTTTCATAGCTCACCCTATTTATCTCCATAAAACCTCCTTAGATAGAGATTAATTATAACATTTTCACTTTTCTATTGACTTGGTATACCGTGAGTTCTATAATATAGTATACAATAAAATTAAATAATGGGATACCAATTATGATAGAAGGAGGTTGAAAGATTATGGGTAAGTACTTTAAGGTTACTGTTTTAATGTTGTTGATTTCAGTATTAGTTATTACAAGTGTTCCATATATCTTTGCTCAAAAGGCTAAAGGTAGGGTATTATACTACAATACACCTATAGAATACTATAAACATACGGGAAGGAAGATAACAAGATTCAAGGAAGCACCTATGTTAGCGGAACTTGTAAAACAGGGAAAACTTCCACCTGTAGAGAAGAGACTTCCTGAAGAACCATTAGTTGTTGTTCCAACAAAGGAGATAGGTAAATATGGTGGGATATTAAGAGGCTCTTCTCTAAACCCACAGACTTGGAACGATGTAGAAGATGCTATGGTGGACGGGCTTTTTAGATTCTCAAATGACCTTCAGGAGATTCTTCCTAATCTTGCAAAAGGATATGTCTTCTCAGACAAATTTAAGAAATGTACTATATATTTAAGAAGAGGTGTAAAATGGTCTGATGGAGAACCTTTTACTGCAGATGACATATTATTTTGGTGGGAAGATATCATCCTTAATGATGAACTTACTCCGATAAAGCCTGATATATTTAGACCAGGTGGGAGATTAATGACAGTAAAAAAGATTAATGATTATACTATTCAATTTGAATTCGCTGTTCCATATCCTTCTTTCCCCTTAATTCATTATTCGGCTGCTCCCTACATATGTTGGGCTCCAAAACACTACCTTAAGAAGTACCATATAAAGTATAATCCAGAGGCTAACACGCTTGCTAAACAGGAGAAGTTTGATGTTTGGTATAAATGTTTTGCTTTTCATCAGCCTAGCTCAGGTTGGGGTTGGCAAGATCCAAATACCCCTACTATTCAGGGTTGGGTACTAAAGAGTCATGATAGCCAGCGTAGGATATTTGAGCGGAATCCTTATTACTGGAAGATTGATACTGAAGGGAATCAGTTGCCTTATATAGATAGGGCTATAGTGGAATTTCACTCTAGTATAGAGGTAGCAAATCTAAAAGCAGTAGCTGGGGAACTTGATATAGCTGGCCATGACCTTCTTCCAATTAATTACCCACTTTTGAAGGACAATGAAGCTAAAGGTAGATATAAGGTGATTTTGGCAAGAAGTACAAAGGGTAACGACGTAACATATGCTATAAACTTAAACAATCCTGATCCAGTAAAGAGAAAGATATTCCAAGATGTAAGATTTAGAAGAGCATTATCTCTAGCAATTAATAGAGATGAGATAAATAAACTACATTTTCTAGGTTTGGCGGTACCTAGGCAAGCTACTGTTAATCCCAACGCAAGTTTCTACAAAGAATCTTGGGGTAAGGCATATGCCCAATATGATCCAGATACAGCGAATAAACTTTTAGATGAAATGGGATTAAAACGTGGACCAGATGGATATAGATTAAGACCAGATGGAAAGAGGTTAGAGATTCTAGTTGATTATATGCCTTACGAAGGACCTAAAGGGGATGTTAGTGAACTTGTTAAGATGTACTGGGAGAAAATAGGGATAAAGGTAGAAATTCAGCCTAGAGAAAGGGCATTCCAGCTTACTCGTGTAAGATCTAGTCAACATGATATAAGCTGTTGGCATATAGATAGAACAATGGAGAGATGCGTCTATACTTATTCTGCAGGAAATAAACTATATCCGCCTGGAGATTCTGCTACTGTATATGCCTGGAACTGGGGTTTATGGCTTATAACAGATGGTAAATCAGGAGAAGAGCCTCCTCAGACCTTTAAGGATATATGGAATGCCTACTGGCAATGGCGCAAATATCCACCCGGAACATCTGGATACAAATATTGGGCACAAAAAGTCTTTGATATATATGCTGACCAGATATATATAATTGGTACAGTTGGACTTGCACCTTGGCCTCTTCTTGTAAGAGAAAATCTAGAGAATGTCTTTTGGGAAAAGGACAAAGACGAAGAGTATTGGTTTGGACCAGATAACTGGCTTTGGAACACTTATAGAGCAGAGCAATGGTTCTTCAAGTAATAAATAAGTTTGCTATTAGGGAGGTTCTATGGGACCTCCCTATACTCATATAATAGAAGGAGGATGACATGGATAGACTCTTTGATAAGATCTATGGATGCTTAGTTGGTGCTTTTGTTGGTTCTGCTATGGGGGCAGCTGTAGAAGGTTGGAGTTGGCAAGATATAAAGGCAAAGTATGGAGTTTTAC
>JAOACC010000032.1 GCA_026418035.1 bacterium | reverse complement strand
TCCTTTGTCAAACTCCTTAGGTCTTGGATGAGGGAGGAGGAGTAATATGCCTGGAAAAGGGGACTTGACAGGTGTCAAGAAGGCGGCTGCTCTCCTTATAGCTTTGGGACCAGATGTATCTGCCCAGATTATGAGACAACTAAGTGAAGAAGAGATAGAGAAGCTTACCTTGGAAATAGCAAATTTAGGTAAAATAGACCCAGAAGTAAGAGATAAGGTACTTGAGGAATTTTACCAGATGGCTATCGCTCAGGATTATATAGTTCAAGGTGGACTAGAATATGCCAGACAGATCCTGGAAAAGGCTTTGGGGACTCAAAAAGCCTTAGAGATACTAGAGAGACTTACTGCTACTTTACAGATTACTCCATTTGAATTTATGAGAAAAATGGATCCTAAGCAAATACTGAGTTTTATTCAAGATGAGCATCCACAGACTATTGCACTTATACTTTCTTATCTTACACCAGAACAAGCTGCAACAATACTTTCATCTCTACCTCCAGAACTTATGACAGAGGTAGCTATGAGAATTGCTACTATAGACAGAACTAGTCCAGATGTGATAAGGAAAGTTGAGGACATATTAGAGAAAAAATTAGCTCTTCTTGCTACTCAGGAATCTACTAATGTTGGAGGAGTGAAACATTTTGTGGAGATTTTAAATAGGGTAGATAGAAATACAGAGAAGGCAGTATTAGAATACCTAGAGAGCGAAGATCCAGAATTGGCTGAAGAGGTAAAGAAGCAGATGTTCTTATTTGAAGATATAGTAATGTTGGATGACCGTTCTGTACAAAGGATACTAAGAGAAGTTGATTCTAAGGATTTGGCTTTGGCGCTTAAAGGGACGAACGAAGAAGTCAAACAGAAGATATTTAAAAATATGTCTAGTAGAGCAGCTCAGATGCTTAAGGAGGATATGGAGTTTATGGGTCCTGTAAGAGTAAGAGATGTAGAACAGGCTCAACAGAAGATAGTTTCAATAATAAGAAGACTAGACGAGGCAGGAGAGATTATAATATCAAGAGGAGGAGAGGAAGAATTAATTGTCTAGAGAAGATCTTGTAAAAAGTGCTTTTAAGATGGAAAATAATCATATGGATGATTCCTTTTCATTAGAAATACAAGAGTTAGTTTTAGGGATACTTGAAAGAGCCAGAAGGAATGCTAATTTTATAAAAGAGAGGGCTAAGACAGAAGGATATCATGAAGGCTTAGAAGAGGGTAGAAGAGATGGTTATAGAGAGGGCTATGAGAATGGATATAAAAGAGGATACGAAGAAGGAATAAACTTTTTTAAAGATAAAATAGAATACTTAGAAAAGTTGGGAGAGGAGGTTTTATTAGAAAGACATAGATTATTTGAAGAGTATAAGTACGAGATAGTTCAGATGGCATTGGAGATCGCTAGGAAGTTAGTCTTTACAGAACTTCTGACTAATCCAGATATTATATATAACATAATATCTAAAGCCATATCTTTGATGAAGGAAAAAGAGTCAATAAAAATAGTAGTAAATCCTGTAATATTTGGCCTGATAGATGGTAATAATTTGCTAACTATAGGCGGAAATAAAGTTGAAATAGTGAGTGATCAAAGATTAGATGAGGGGGATGTAATAATTATTACTCCTGGAGAGCAGGTGGAGTTTAGATTGAAGGAACGGTTGAAAGAGCTAGAGGAAAGTTTTAGAGATGTCTTTACCAATTTATCTAGACCTCAATAGTTATAGAGAAAAACTTAATAGTATAAGACCTTTTAAACAGATAGGTTTTATAGATACGGTAACAGGATTAACTGTAGAGTCAATTGGACCTACTGCATCTGTTGGAGAGGTCTGCAGAGTATATTCTGTAGACGGTGGAGAAGAATTTTTAGCTGAGGTGGTAGGTTTCAAGCAGAATAAGCTTATACTAATGCCAATAGGAAAAATAAATGGGATAAAACCAGGGATGGAGGTTACTCCCTTAGGAAAACCGCTATCAGTTAGAGTAAATCCTGATATTCTAGGAAGGGTTTTGGATGCCCTTGGAAACTCTATAGATGATTTAGGAGATATAGCGGAAGGGACAGAATATCCTTTAGACAATATGCCTCCTCATCCGCTTAAAAGGACTAGGATAAAAGAGATCATATCTGTTGGAGTTAAAGCTATAGATGGGTTATTAACCTGTGGAAAAGGACAGCGTATAGGGATCTTTGCTGGAAGCGGTGTAGGTAAAAGTACGCTTTTAGGAATGATAGCAAGACACAGTAAGGCAGATGTAAGCGTTATAGCTCTCATTGGAGAAAGAGGGAGAGAGGTGAGGGACTTTATAGAGAAGTCTCTAGGAGAAGAAGGTTTGAAAAGGGCAGTAGTGGTTGTTGCTACTTCTGACCAGCCTCCTCTATTAAGGCTTAAAGCTGCATTTACTGCTACCGCTATAGCAGAATACTTTAGAGATATGGGGAAGGATGTTATTCTTTTAATGGATTCTGTTACTAGATTTGCTATGGCACAGAGGGAGATTGGCTTGGCTAGTGGAGAACCTCCTACAACAAAAGGATATACTCCTAGCGTATTTGCAATTCTTCCGACTCTTTTAGAAAGAGCTGGGAATAGTGATAGAGGTAGTATAACTGGATTTTATACGGTTCTAGTAGAGGCTGATGATATGAATGAGCCAATAGCAGACGCTGTAAGGGCTATTCTTGATGGACATATAGTATTATCGAGAAGTATAGCCATGGAGAATAGATATCCACCTATAGATGTTCTTGCTAGTATAAGTAGGGTTATGCCTGATATTGTTTCCACAGAGCATATGAGGTTAGCTAATAAAATAAGAGAGATAATGAGTGTTTACATACAAGCAAAAGACTTAATTCAGATTGGAGCATATGTGGATGGAACAGATCCTAGGGTAGATTCTGCTAAGAACTTAATAGGAGAAATCTATTCTTTTTTGTCCCAAGATATAGAGGAGAAATTTAACTTAGAAGATGTTTTAGAAAAGATGAAAGAGATTGTTGGAAGATATGGCTACTAATTTTAATTTCAGATTTGAGAAGATTTTGGATTGGTATACAAAGAAAGAAGACGAAGCTCAAAAGAAATTAGCAGAGCTTAAGGCAGAGTACTTAAGAGAGGAAAATATCTTAAGAGAGATAGAAAGAGAGAAGGAGTTTGGAGAGAGGGTATTTCTAGAGAATATCAGTAATATAAGTTTTAGTTTAGTTGTAAGGGATTACCTAGAGAAAAAGAAAGAAGAAGTTAATGTTCAAAAGGATAAGTTAAAGTTACTTGATGAGAAGATAAAAAGACAGAGAGATATATTATTATATTGGGAGACAAAGAAGAGGTCTATGGAAAAGCTAAAGGAGAGAGACTTTCTAATATATCAGTTGAAACTAAAGAGATTGGAAAATATAATATTAGATGAGAATGGGATTATTAGATATTTAAGGAGATATGAAAATACTTAGCTGGATTATAATATTGCTGTTTTGTATAGTGTGTATAGGTGCTTTGTTATACTTTTTACCAGTAACTAGGGATTTAGTAATTGATGTATTAGGTGGTTTACCTATAATATCAAATTATGTAAAGACTGATAAGACAAAGACTCAGACGGAGTTACTTAAGGAAAGTTTAGAGAAGTTTCAGAGTCAAGTAAAAAATTTGACAGCTAAGCTTAAAGAGACTAATAGTGAGTTGGAATTGACAAGGTCTCAGTTAAAAGAGAAGGATAGATTAATATCTAAACTAATGTCAGAACTGAAATCTTTAAAGAGTGAATCGGAGAAGAGAGCTCAGAATCTTAAAAAATTAGCTAGTATAATAGAGAGTATGGATGTTAAATCTGCCGCTAGAATTATAGAAGAAATGGATGAGAAGAAAGCAGTTGAAATATTACTTATTATTGATAAGGAAAAAGTGGGAGAGATATTTAAATATTTAACTCCTAGCAAGGCTGTAAGTTTATCCAATAAGCTTGGATGGGGAGGATAAACTTTTGTATATAACTATTCCTAACGCAGGGAAGTTAATAACCCAACTAAATATAGATTCAAATATACAAAGTAATAAAAGTAGTAATAAAAGTACTGGTGGAATAAATTTTTTAGAATTGCTTGTTGCCATATTAGATGAGAAGGATGCAAAATTAGATTTTTTACCACAGAAGATAGAAAGAGGTTATGAGAAAGAAGCAGAGATGGATAAAATCTCTCTTTTAGGTTATATTTACGGTAACTCTATATTTCCTCTTCAGAGTCTACCTTTCTTAGATGGCGAGAAAGCAGATCTATCATTAGGAGATCAAAAAGTAAATGAACAGATAACTAGTATAACCTCTTTAATGAAACCTGGAGACGAGATAATTTTCAATATTGATAATAGAGAAATATTGATAAAGAAAGACCTGCAATCTCAAGTTTTTGTCTGTATTAATTATAAAGATATGGAGAGTATAATAAAAACTAATGAGATAACTCAAACTATTGAAAAAAGACTCAATGAAATCAAAGAAGAGAACAAAATTCCAAAAGTGGTTCAAGGTATTGGAGTTAAAGAAGATGGCCCAAAAGCTGAATTTATTGTAAGACCAGAAGAGATAATTAAGAAGATTCAAGTTAACAGTGAAAAAGAAGAGATTCTAGAAGAAATAGCAGAAATTAAGACAGTTGAGGATATTTGGGGAAAGCAGAGTTTAGAAAATACTGAAGGGAAAGGAGAATTAGTCGAGGTAATAAGGAGAGAGCCTAAGATAGATAACCAAGTTAGGATAGATACAGATAGTATTAGGGATAGAGTAATAGAAGCCACTGATGGTAAATTAGAGGTAACTAGTGTAATAAGGAGAGAGCCTAAGATAGATAACCAAGTTAGGATAGATACAGATAGTATTAGGGATAGGGCAATAG
>JAOACC010000003.1 GCA_026418035.1 bacterium | reverse complement strand
ACTGTTCTTGGGTTCCAATCCTATCAGAACCATAAAACGTCCCTATAGGAAATGCAAAATAAACCACCTTACCTCTACCATAACTATTAATTATTACTGCAGGATAACTACTCTCACCCTTAAGGGGCACATATACCTTTTCTAAAGGATTCATAAAGAAAAACGGAGTATAGGCATCTTCCATCGGTCTTACTTTAAGAGCATATGGAGACCTCTCTATAAGATTACCCTTATCAAAACCAAAGATATCTTCCTTAGCTATTATATAGTTCTCTCCTCTTACAGCAGGGAAAGCTCCCTCTATCTCTTTAATCCCTAAGAATTTTAATCTCTCTTCTATAAATTTTGGTTCTCCTTTTTCATCATAAAGCCCCGCATCAAAAGAGGTTAATAGAGAGCCCCCATCCTCTACAAATTCTTCTATTAATCTCCATCGCTCATCACTTAGACAGGCGAAATCTGGTATTATAAGGACTCTATACTTTGATAGCTTTTCTAAAGATAGGTCTTCATCTAATAAAATATCAAACATTATGTGATTCCTAGTTAGCGCAGTAAAATAACCTTCATATGCAAAACTCATTAGATTTTCACAGATAAGTTTTCTCTTGTTCCAATCGACAACAGTTTTACCAGTCCCTAGGTCAACTATAAGGTCCTGTTCCTTACCACTACCTAGGTCTTTATACAACTCAGTAATGGATGATATGTAATATCTAGTAGTCTGAGATGAAAAAAGTAGAGCTATATCAGAGATAGATTCTAAGCCCTCTAGAGAATCCTCATTCTTCTCTAAGAATTTCAATGTCTCATTTAGAGGCTTACACCCTTCTGGCTTATGCTCGTGTCTATATGTTGCTCCACCTATCCATATATTACCATTACAGCTTACCGCCTGATATACAGACAATTTTATCTCTTCAGGAGGTAAGAATGTATAGTGCCAGGCTCCCATACAGTAATGGAAGGCGGTTACCGCAGGTATTCCTGTAGCTCTTAGATATTTTGTAGTCATAGCTGACTGGTAAAGGTTTAGCCTACCAGAAGATGGATGAAAGAATGCCTCAGCTAGAGAGAAATTCTGATATCTAGATAACCTCTTTGCATCCCTAGCCACTCTCCAACTCCCAGGTTGCCATGAACCAGCATTCAAAAATATAACACCTTCGGGATTTACTCTAGAGACAACCTCTTGAGCATCCCTTAGGAAATCAACCATAGAGTCCTCTCTAAACTCAATAAACAGCTTCCATAGGGGATTCTGCCAATTCTCTCTTGGTATCTCGCTGCCATACTTTTCCTCAAACTTTTTCTTACAGGATTCACAATAACAGCAGTCAGGATATACCACTGGGCCATCTAAGAATATCCCATCAACACCTGTTCTCATAGTCTCTTCTATAAGTTTAAATGCCCAATCCCTCCAAGGAGAATTTACACAGAAGGTTGTCCCATTACCATATAAGGGATGGACTCTTCCATAGGCTTCTCCATTAGACATTATCTGCTCCCATCCGGGATGAGCATTGGCAAATTCATAACTAAACCAGTGCATATTTAGATATACCAATAGCCTTATTCCATATTTTCTAGCATATAGAAGATATGTCCTAAGACAGTCAAAGTCTTCAAAACCTGGATATCTTCTAAATCCTTCTGCATTGAATGTAGTCAGATATCCTAGTCCGGGAGAGACACCAGGAGTTCCTACTATCCACTCACAGTTTATATGTAGTTTTTCTTTTTTCATTCTAACAAAGCTATCTAGATCTTCACTTTTTATCCTTGAGAAGTCATCCATATAATCCCATCTCATCATCCTTAGGGGTTTTTGCCACCAATAACTCATAGCAACCTCCATTTTTAAATTTATAGTTATAATATCACTGTACTAATGTAGTGTCAATTACTACGACTTTTAAAAATTATAAAGGCTACTTGACTTTTGGTTTCACAAAGATATAATTCTTATATAAATTTAATAATTCAAGGAGGTATTATGAGGTTCTATATTGTAACAGACCTAGAAGGGGTAGAGGGTGTTGTGCTTCCAGTCCAAACAGAGTCTGGAAATCCTATGTATGAAAGGGCAAGAAGGCTCCTAACTAGAGAGGTAAATATAGCTGTCCAGACATTAAATGAGCTCGGGGTTGAAGAGATAATCGTTTTAGATGGACATGGTGCTAATCAGGCATATAATTTGGTCTACGAAGAGCTTGTAGATGGAGCAAAGTATATTATGGGCTCTCCCTGGCCTAACTACTTACCAATGCTTACCTCAGATTTTGACGGGCTGATGCTTATAGGGGCTCACGCAATGGCAGGAGCAAAGGGCTCTGTTTTAGATCATACAATGTCATCTATGATATGGAGAGGTGCATATATCAATGATATTCCTGTAGGAGAGATAGGTATCTGTGCCTTTTATGCTGGTTCTCTAGGCGTTCCTCTGATCTTTGTATCAGGAGATGACAAGGCTTGCCTAGAGGCAAAAAGTTTAGTAAATGATGTAGAGACAGCAATAACTAAATATGGACTTACTAGGACATCTGCGATTATGTTGCCCCAAGCCACAGTAGAGGGTAATATAAAATCTGCATTAAAAAAGGCAGTAGAAAGGTGTAAGGATATAAAGCCTTTAAGAATTGATGGACCTGTAAGTTTTAAGATAGAATTTCTCTTAGCAGGGCATGCACAGAGATATTGGAATAAAGAGGATGTCAAACTCTTGGATGCTAGAACAGTGGCCTTCACTGGAAAGGATGCAAGGGATGCTATAGAAAGGTGGCTATCAGCATGATAGTGGATATAAATACTAGTTTTGGTTTTTATCCATATAGAAAGATAGATACCTCTTTAGAAACATTAAGAAGTATTTTAAAGTCTTATCATTCTAAGGCATTCTCTCTATCCTTAAAAGGGATATTCTATGATGCAATAGAAGGTAATGAAGAAACACTTAATTTGTTAAAGGATGAAAAGGAATTGTACCCGATAGCTACTTATGACCCAAGGGCTTATCCAAAGGATATAGAATATCTAGAAAATTTAAGAGAGAAAGGATTCTTAGCTATAGCATTCTTCCCCAGACTACAAGGTTGGGTAATAGATTTTGCACCATTTAGGGAGGTTATTGAGGTATTAAGCAGAGACAAACTCCCTATTATCATCCATACATCTGGCTATGGAGAACTTACAAAAATCTCATCTATAGCTAAAGAAACAGGTTTCCCTTTTATAATATCAGGATTTCACTATAGTAACCTTTCAGAAGCTATTGCGGTTATGAGAAAAACAGAAAATATATACATAGAAACCCATCTCCTCAATAGTCCAGACGCCCTAGAATATCTAAAGAAATATGTTGGTACCGATCGAGTTATCTTTGGCTCTGGAACACCTCTACTTTCATTTGAGACAGCCTTAAATGTAGTAACAGAAAGTACTCTTTCTGAAGACGAGAAGGAGAGTATCTTAAGTAAAAATCTTGAAAAAATACTAGGAGTAAAGCTATGATTATAGATGTCCACTGTCACTTTGGTTCTTGGCCCTTTGCAATGGATAACTTTGGGGTAGATAGAATAAAGGAGTACCTCGATAGGTTTAACGTTGTAAAGGCTATATTCTCTTCATCTAAGGCTATAGTATACGATTTTAAAGAGGGGAATAAAGAGCTTATAGAATTTTTAAAGAAAGACAATAGACTTTATGGATATCTAGTGTTGAATCCGAATTACCTAGAAGATTCTATAGAAGAGGTAAATAGATACCTAGATAATAAAAGGATTGTTGGTATAAAACTCCATCCAGCCTATTCTAGAGTCAGCATAGATGACGAAAGAACCAAGAGAATAATAGAGGAGTTTTTAGACACAAGGCTCATATATCTCGTACATACCTGGGGGATCTCTATGGCTGTCCAACTTGCTAGGGTAGCAAGGCAATTCCCTAATGTAAGATTTATTATGGGGCATACAGGGGGAGATGTCTGGTATGACTGTCTAGATATAGTAAAGCCATACCCCAATATATACGTTGAGCCATGCTCTAGCTATGCAGATAGGGATAAAGTCAGAGTGAGTATAGATACTATTGGTATAGAAAGGGTGTTATTTGGGACAGATTTTACATTAATAAATCCTTCCTTTGTTATTGGGATGGTAGAGTGCAGCGGACTTACAGAGGAAGAAAAGAGTTCTATTTACTATAAAAACTCAATAAAACTTTTAGAAGGAGGTAAAGATGCCTAAGATAGGAGCGCTAGGTTTATCGATGGGGAGATATACATTTGAGGAGTTCTTAGAGTATGCCAGTTCTACAGGTTTTGATAGCATAGAGATATCTACATCACCAGGTGTTCACAAGAACAGTCTTCCATTGACATTCGAAAATATCCCTAAGGTAAAAGAGTTACTAAAAAAGTATAATTTAGAACCATTTGCAGTATCAGGTTATAACGATTTTGTCCAAAGAGACATTGGAGAGCTAACTAAGCAGATTGAAAAGCTAGAGACTACTTGTAAACTGGCAAAAGAGGTTTCCGCTAAAGTAGTTAGAGCTTTTGGTGGTGAACCAAAAGAGGGGATAGATAGGAAAGATGCCATAAAACTTATAATAGAAGGCTTTAGAGAAATGGTAAAGAGGGCAGAAAAGCTTGGAATAATCTTAGGTTTAGAGAATCACGGAGAACTTACTAATGATGCTAGGATAGAATTAGAGATACTAGAGGCTGTAGGTTCGGATTATCTAAGACTTACGGTAGATACATCGAACTACTACTGGTATGGAAATAGTCTAAAAGATATAGAAGGATTCTTTAGGTTAGTCGCTCCCTATACTATCCATACACATCTAAAGAATGGAAGCACTAAGAACGGGATAAAGGATAATTATATATCCCTAGCCCTTGGAGAGGGTGAAATAGATTTAAAGATATTTCTAGAAGAACTTAAAAAGGCCAACTATAAGAATCCTCTCTGTATAGAGTATGAAGGGCTTGAGGACCCTAAAGTTGGCTTAAAGAAGGGATTAGACTGGTTAAAGAATACATTAAAAGAGATCAGATGGGAGGGTTAGAATATGAAACTTGCTATTAAAGGTGGAACACCGGTAAGAACAAAGCCATTTACAAAATGGCCTATATTTGATGAGAGAGAAGAGAAGGCATTGGTAGAGGTCCTAAGAAGTGGACATTGGGGTAGGATCTCGGGCAAGAAGAACGAGGAATTTGAGGAGAAATTCAGTAAATTTGTCGGTGCAAATTATGGTGTTACCTGTGTAAATGGAACAGCAGCATTGGAGATAGCACTTAGAGCTATAAATATAGAAAAGGGAGACGAGGTTATCGTTCCAGCATATACATTCATAGCTACCGCCAGTGCCTGTCTACTAGTTGGTGCAGACCCCGTTTTTGCAGATATAGAACCAAATACATACAATATAGACCCAAAGAGTGTAGAGCAGGTAATAACTACAAAGACAAGGGCAATAATCGCTGTTCATATTGGTGGTTGTCCCGCAAACATGGATGAGATAATGAGAATAGCCCAAAAATACAATCTCCTTGTTATAGAAGATGCAGCTCAGGCTCATGGAGCAGAGTGGAGAGGCAAGAAGGTTGGTTCTATTGGAGATATGGCAACGTTTAGCTTTCAGGCATCAAAGAATATAAATGCAGGAGAAGGAGGAATAATAACTACTAACAATAAGAAGTTTGCCGATATGGCATGGTCTCTTATGAATGTAGGTAGAGTAAAAGATGGTGGATGGTATGACCATCCCATACTTGGTTGGAACTATAGGATGACAGAGTTTCAAGCGGCAATACTCTTAGTCCAGATGGAAAGGATAGAAGAACAGATGAAAAGACGAGAGGAAAATGCCAAGTATCTTGCTGAAGGTTTAAGAAAGATAGGGGGAGTAGAACCGCTAGTCCCAGATGAGGGAGTAACAAGAAATGCATACCATCTATTTATATTCAGGTATAACAAGGAGGAGTTCAAAGGGGTAAAGAGAGACACATTTATAAAGGCTTTGAATGCAGAGGGTATTCCCGCTAGCCCAGGATACGTCCCTCTATACAAGTTCCCAGCCATCTTAGACTGGCCCTATAAGGGAAGAGATTACAAAAATGTCTATCTCCCTGTCACAGAAAAGGCATGCTATGAAGAAGGAATCTGGCTACCTCAAAATGTCCTACTTGGACCCAAGGAAGATATGGATGATATAATAAATGCGGTTTCTAAGGTAAAAGAGAATGTAGAGGAGTTAAAAGAGGTGTAGTTATAGATAACGAGGTTATATTCTTCCTTATAGGTGGGCTCTTATTTCTCGGCTCAGGAGCTACACAACCCTATATAGTTCCATATCTTAAGGACCTAGGGTATCCTTCAACCATAGCTAGTCTAGTAATAGCAATGATCTATATATCCCAGGTCCCTTCTAGATTTTTTATATACAAACTAGAAGAGCTCCTTGGGCAAATTCCAGTAGTATTTATAGGCATCGGAGGTTACGCTATCTATGCATTTATCTTTGCACTTGGTAACAATCTGCTCTCCTTCTTCTTGGCAACAGGTATACTTGGATTTTCTTCAGCACTTTTTTGGACCTCAGGGGTTGTCCTTCTACTGAATAACACTAGTACAGAGAGATACGGTAGGGCTGTAGGGGCTTTATATGCTGGTGTAGGCTTTGGCACTGCTATAGGTGTCCTGTGGTTGAATAAAGTTTTATCTAGTTTTGGCGGTAAGATTATGTTTTCTTTGGCAGGGATTCCTCCTATTATAGCCCTCTTACTCCTTTTTAAATTAAGGCCTAAAAACATAGTTGTATCGAAGGCTATAACATTTAATTCTCTAAAGGAGATAGCAATAAGAGAGACATTTATGGTTAGTATTCTTCTATTCATAAGTTCATTTTCCTACGGAATAGTATACAGTGGCTTTAGTATTCTGATAAGTAGGGAGATAGGACTAGCCTGGATAGGGGTGCTATCTATCTCTTTCTATCTACTAAAGTCTCTTTTCAGTAGAGTTGGTGGAGGCATCTCTGACCTATTAGGTAGAAGGTTTTCTTTCATTATAAGCTTTATATTTGGCGCCTTGGCTAGTCTCATGCTAGGGTTAGCTAAATCACCAATAGCATTTATTTTATCCGGTGCCCTTCTAGGTTTTCAGGTCTCAACAGTATCCGTTAATGCCAATGCCTGGATAGCAGATATCGCAGGCTTAAGGGATAGGTCAAACTATATGGCATTTATCTTTACATTCAACGCATTAGGTGTAGCGGTATCACTGTTAGCTAGTGGATATCTATTGTCTACTTCAGAAAGAACACTTACTGCATTCATTTTGTTTGCAGTATTAAATGTTATTGCTGTAATAATATCGTTTTTTGCTCGTAGGAGGGAAGATAACTATGCTTAACATAGGGATAATAGGTTATGGATTTATAGGAAAGATCCATGCCCAGCACTATATGAGTAATCCTAATGTCAATAGAGTTATAATAGCAGACCCTTTGGATATAAATAGAAAAAATGCAGAAAGGATGGGATTTAAAACATATGAAATTTTTGAAGATATGCTAAATCTAGAAAAATTAGATGCGGTAAGTATATGTACACCACACCATACACATAGAGATATAGCCTTAAGGGTTATGGACTTTAGAATTCCTATACTGCTAGAAAAACCTGCTGCTACAAGTAGAGAGGAGATAAAAGAAATTATAGAAAAGGCAGAAAGATTAGATATCAAAGTTATGGTTGCCCATTCTCTAAGGTTTAGCGATACCTTTAGGCTAGCAAAGAAGCTTATAGAGGAGGAAGAGATAGGAAAAATCTTATTTATCATAGGGAAATATCTTGCATTCAAAGATTACAATCAATATCCAAAATGGAAGACAACAAAGAAAGAGGCTTGGGGAGGAACACTCTTTAGAGATGGTCTCCATATAGTAGATGCAATACTCTGGCTTTCAGGTAAAGAGATAGCATCAGCAAAAGGACTTCCACTAAATCTATTCTTTGATACAGAAGTTGAGGATACATTTTTAGGTACAATTAACTTTCAGGATGGAAGTATCGCCCAACTCTCTATGAGTAGTATTACAAAGGGTTTTGAGCAGATAGGCTTAGAAATATACGGAGAAAAAGGCTCTATAAAGGTTAATAATGAAGAGCTTGTCCTTTATAAAGAGGACGATATACCAAAATATATAAAGCCAGCTATAGGAGCATCAGACTTTTGGAAGAATCAGATAGACCACTTTGTAGACTGTATAATAAACAATAAAGAACCACTAGTAACACTCAAGGAGGCAGAAAAGACTATGAAAGCAATATTTATGCTTTATGAGTTGTAGTTTCTTCACCCATTGAAGTTTTTTCTAATCTTGTGTTATACTTATATCAGTAATATTTATACAAGGAGGTGATAATCAGGGGGTAGAAATGTAGATATAGAATTAAGATTTGATTGTCTCTCTTGATGAGGTTTAAAAGAAGGGGAGGAAAATTTTTAGAGAAGGAGGGAATATATGAAGAAGGTTATCTTAACCTTACTAAGTTTGATATTAGTAGTAACATTAGTGTCTTCTGCTCTTGCAGGGGGACAGTTTAATGCTGCCTGGCCTTATTCACCTCCTCCAGTTGGACACTTCAATTCATACGTAACAAATGCTATTACTCTTGGTATATATCTGGACCTTATAGAACAACCTCTAGCTATGTATCTATGGGCTAGTGGTAAGTGGATGCCACTTTTGGCAACAAAGTGGAGTCTAAATAGGAAGACGAACACATTTAGAGTATATCTTAGAAAGGGTGTAAAGTGGCAGGATGGTAAAACCTTTACCGCTAAAGATGTAGTTACTACATTCTATCTTGGCTATCTATACAACTGGGCTATCTGGAGATATATAGATAAGGTAACAGCGGTAGATGATTATACTGTAGACTTCCGTATGGCAGTAGTATGTGCCCCTATGGTCTTAGAGAGATATGTACTTAGAACCCAGATACGTTCAGATGCTGTGTATGGCAAATATGCAAGCCAAGTGATTGCTCTTCTCAATCAGGGTAAAACAAGAGATTCTGATGAGATGAAAAAGCTCAGAGCGGAATTTGACCAGTTTAGACCAGAGAAGATGATCGGTACTGGTCCATTCATCCTAGATCCGAAGAATCTTACCGAATCTGAGATTACACTTACAAAGTTTGACGGATATTGGGATGCTGAAAAGATTCAGTTCGATAAGATCAAGGTATACAATGGGGAAACCCCAGTAGTAACTCCTCTTGTTATGGCTAAGGAAGTAGACTACGCTACACACGGATTTCCACCTGCAACAGAGAAACAATTTATACAAATGGGTATAAGAATTATAAGACCACCACTATATGGTGGTCCAGCAATATTCTTTAACCATAACATCTATCCATTCAATCTGAAAGAGGTTAGACAGGCTATTGCCTATGTAATTAAGAAGGAAGAGAACGCCTTTGTATCTCTAGGAGATTCTGCCAAGAGACAGATCTATATGACCGGTCTAAGTGATAACCTAGTTCCACAATGGCTATCTGAGGCGGTTATAAAGAGACTGAATAAATATGACTATAATCCTGATCTAGCAGTTAAGATATTAACAGGGCTCGGATTTAAGAAAGGTGCAGATGGCATCTGGGTAACGGATAAAGGGACAAAGATGGAATACGAGTTACTAGTTCCAGCTGAATATGCAGACTGGGCAGCTGCAGCAGAGAATGCTGCTGAGCAGTTAACAAAGTTTGGTATAAAGACTACGGTTCGTGGTATTACCTATGCTCAGCATCCTACCGAATTAAGAGCTGGAAGATTCCAGATGGCTATAGCTGGTTGGGGCTCTGCACATCCACATGCACACTTCTCCTACTATACAGACCTAGTTACATATAACTATCCAAGTGGGCTTGGTCCTGGAATGAACTTCCCACTTACACAGACTACAAAATCTGTAGGTAAGGTAGACCTTGATAAACTAATCACCCAGAGTGCTGAAGGATATGATGTCTTACAGCAAAAGAAGACTGTAGAAAAACTTGCACTTGCATTTAACGAATTACTACCGATAGTCCCTCTCTGGGAGAGATACGGGAACAACCCAGCATTAGATGGTGTAAGAGTAACTAACTGGCCTAAGGAAGGAGATCCGATCTACAGGAATAGTGCATATGCTGATAGTTTTGTTGTAATAATGATATTAAACGGAACATTAAAGCCAGTAACTAAGTAATTATAGATAAATAATAATGGGGGACATCTCATAGAGATGTCCCCTAATTTTATCATTATAGGAGGGCAAGGAAAGGTTGATTAGGATAAAAAAACTCTTTTCTAATTATATATTTCTTAGGATTATAAGGGCAATTTTGACTGTATTTATAGTAGCCACGTTAACATTTTTTATCATCAGGCTTATGCCTGGAAACCCCATAGAGATATATATAGGACAGCTTATGTCTCAGTATGGTATGAGTTTCCAGGATGCAAAAAATCAGGCAGCTGCATTATTCTCTATAGACTTAGATGCACCACTATCTAAACAGTATGTAATCTACATGAGAAACCTACTAAGGGGAGACTTTGGTGTTTCATTTTTGTCTCAAGGAACTCCGGTAGCTTTGATGATTTCTGCCTATCTTCCTTGGACCATATTTAGTGTTGGGATCTCTATCCTTATAAGCTTTACTCTAGGGATAACCCTTGGTATGCTTGCTGCCTATAAAAGAGGGAGTATCTTTGACCATATTATGTCAACTATAGCGGCAATCTTAAGTGCTATACCAAACTATCTAATTGGTATACTCTTACTAATTATTATTGGAGTTCAACTTGGTTTGATTCCAGTAAGTGCAATGAGAGGAACGGTCTCTCCTGGTATAAAACCAGGCTTTACTTGGATATTTATAAAGGATATATTCTCACATGCCCTTCTACCAATTATGACTTATGTAGTAAGTACTGTTGGCGGATGGACACTAAGTATGAAGAGTAGTACTCTAAATACCTTAGGAGAAGATTACGTAACGGTAGCAAAGGCTAGAGGACTTCCAGAGAGTCGCATAACGTTTGCCTATGTGGGTAGGAATGCGCTTTTACCACTATTCACTAGCTTAACTATGCAGATGGGATTTCTTATGGGCGGTTCTGCTTTAATAGAGAGTATATTTGTCTATAAAGGTATTGGTTGGGCTTTAGGGGCTAGTATAGCTCAGAGAGATTATCCTGTTATGCAGGCGGTATTTTTGATAATTACTATTGCAGTTATAGTAGCAAACTTTATTGCAGACTTACTTTACTCTAAACTAGACCCACGTATAAAGATAGGAGGAGAATAATGAAGACTAGAGAGATTCTTAGAAGAATATTCTGGGAGCCTTTGGTTATTATATCTAGAGACAAGGCAGGACTCATCGGTTTCATCTTTCTTTTATTTATATTACTACTCTCGTTTATTGGACCATACTTTATAAAATTAGATACCGAGGTAAAACTGGATAGAATATATCAGTTCCCTTCTAGGGAGCATATCTTAGGGACAGACAATCAGGGTAGAGATATATTCTCTCAAATTGTTAATGGGGGAAGAGATGTCATAATAGTGGCATTTCTAGCAGCTCTCATATCTACCTTGATAGCGGTAAGCCTAGGTTCATTAAGCGCATATGCGGGAGGATTTACAGATACAGTTATTATGTTTATAACTGAGATAATCTTAACGATTCCTCAATTTCCACTCTTGGCTGTTTTAGCAGCATTTGTTAGACTAACAAATACTACTATGTTAGCATTTATTATTGGCTTTCTCGGTTGGCCCGCCCTTGCAAGGGCTATCAGGTCTCAAGTCCTTTCCATAAAAGAGAGAGATTATATAGAGGCGGCAAGAGTTCTAGACCTTGGAAGGGCACATATAATATTCTCTGAGATACTCCCTAATATGCTTAGCTATATAGTCATAAGCCTTATAATGGCAATGACAGGGGCGGTTTACAGTCAGGTAGGTTTGATAATACTTGGTCTTGTTCCTTTCTATGGACATAACTGGGGTCTTATGATTCAGCTGGCTTGGACTAGAGGAGCTATATTCTATAAGGGAAGTATCTTTTATATCCTATCTCCAATAATAGCCATAGCGCTATTTCAGTGGTCTGCAGTAACATTTACTAGATCCCTAGAGGGAATATTCAATCCAAGGTTAAGGGCGGGAGAGTAAAATTGGTTAAAGAAATCTTAAACATAGAAAATCTATTTGTCGAATACTCTAACATAAGAGGAAAGGTAAAGGCGGTAAGAGGGGTAAATCTAAAGCTTTACAAGGGAGAAAATCTAGCATTAATAGGAGAAAGTGGCTCTGGAAAGACAACATTGGGGACCGCAATCATAAGATTACTCCCTTCTTCAGGTTATATAAAAGAGGGAAGAATAGTATATAAAGGAAATGGAAATGAATATGATATAAGTAAGTTTAATGAAAAAGACTTAAGACAGTTCAGATGGAAAGAGATTGCTATGGTCTTTCAATCCGCATTAAACTCTTTCAATCCGGTTCTGAAGGTATGGGACCAGATATATGATACTGCAAAGGCTCACGGCATAAATAATAGAAGTTTTGTTAGAGAAAGGGCTATATCCCTTCTAAGATATGTTCAGTTAGACCCGGAAAGGGTTATAAATTCATATCCTCACGAGCTAAGTGGTGGTATGAGACAAAGGGTCCTTATAGCTATGAGCTTACTTTTAGAACCTAAAATACTTATACTAGATGAACCTACCACTGCTTTAGATATTCTCACCCAGAGGAATATTATTGAGCTCCTTAGGATAATTAAGGCTGATATGGGACTCTCGATGATATTTATATCTCACGACCTCTCTTTAGCAGCAGAGCTTGCAGATAGGGTAGCGGTTATGTACGCAGGAGCCATAGTAGAACTTGGTAGTGTAGAGGATATATTCTACCGTCCAAAACATCCCTATACTCTTGGGCTTATAAAGGCTGTTCCTACTGTGACCGCAGGCTTTAGAGAGCTTTATTCTATTCCGGGTTCGCCACCTGACCTTATAAACCTTTCACCAGGATGTAAGTTTTCTCCTAGATGTGAATATAAAATATCTGCCTGTGAAAAGGATGAACCTACACTAGTAGAAGTAGGACCAGACCATTTTGTAGCATGTATTAGGCATAAGGAGATAAACAATGGAAGATAGAGCTATTATACAACTTGACCATGTGAGTAAGTCCTTTACAGTAAGAAGTGGAATCTTTGGGGGAAGGAAGCATATGCAGGTTATAGGAGACCTTTCTCTTTCTATAGGAAAGGGAGAGGTTCTCTGTCTTGTTGGTGAGAGTGGTTGTGGTAAGACAACTACTGGTAAACTCATAGTTGGATTGATAAGACCAACTTCGGGAAGAATACTATTTGAAGGAAAAGATATCTGGAGTATGCATAATGAGGAGTTTAAAAATTATAGAAAAGCGGTACAGATTATACATCAAGACCCATACTCTTCTCTAAATCCTGTTCATAGAGTATACAATATACTAAGCGCTCCTCTATTTAGACATGGTATAGTAAAGAATAGGAGCGAAGCAGAAGAGAAAGTTCTCGAACTCTTAGACAGGGTGGACCTTACACCACCTAGAGATTTTATATACAAATATCCCCACCAACTAAGTGGAGGGCAGAGACAGAGGGTAGCTATAGCAAGGTCTCTAACGTTGAATCCAAAATTCATCGTGGCAGATGAAGCGGTATCTATGTTGGATGTATCTATAAGGCTCAGTATTATAGAACTATTGAGACGTCTCAAGGAGGAGATGAATGTTACATTTCTTTTTATTACACATGACCTTGCAATGGCTAAGTATTTTGGATGGGAAGGAAGGATCGCGGTAATGTATCTTGGAAGGATCGTAGAGATAGGTCCTACCCCTAGGGTAATAGAGAATCCTTTACATCCTTATACAAAGGCTCTGCTTATGGCTATCCCAGAGGCAGACCCACAGGTTACTAGAAATAAAAAACCAATGCAACTAAGAAGTTTAGATATACCTAGTCTATTGAACCTACCTCCGGGATGCTCGTTTAATCCAAGATGTCCCTTCTGGATAGAGGGAACCTGCGATAGAGAAGTGCCAGATATGTATGAACCCGAGAAGAATCATTACGTATCCTGTTTTTTATTTAAAGGAAAATGATAGATCCTTATCTGGGTTTAGGGGTATTTAGGATAGCGATATTTATCATTTTGGTTTCTGGTGGATTACTCTTTTTCCTAGAGCCAGGCACTGCTACCTTTGTAGTAGATGTCCTGGCTCTATTTTCCGGTTTAGCACTCGCTGGTTTAGTTATTCTCCTAGTCAGAAAGAAATAGATGCTTCTATTTATAGGGATAAATGCCAAATATATTCATACAAATATTGCAATCAGATATTTTTACCACCTCTGCAAGGATATATACCCCTGTAAGTTTCTAGAATTTAACATAAATCAAGACCTAAATGACATATTATTTAGGATAGTCGAAGAAAACCCAAAATATATAGCTATATCTGTCTATATCTGGAATGTTCCTTACGTAAAAAGGCTTATAGAAGGGATAAAAAAGGCTCTAAAGGATGCAAAGATTATCCTTGGTGGCCCAGAGGTATACTTTGACAGTCTAGAAGATTGGGAATATGCAGATTTTATAGTAAGCGGTGAAGGAGAACAGTTCTTTATAGAATTCTGCGATGCTATCTCAAAGGATAAAGAGTTCCATATCAAAAGCTATAACTATTTTGATATGGAAAAGCTCCCATTCCCTTATAAGGACGAAAAGATAGATATTAACAGGGTCTATTACTATGAGACAAGTAGAGGATGCACCTTTAGATGTTCATACTGTCTATCTTCACTAGATAAAAAAGTTAGATTTACACCGCTAGAAAAGGTCTTTGACGATGTAAAATATCTATTTAATAGAGGTGTAAGATTATTAAAGTTTGTTGATAGGACTTTCAATATAGATAAAGAAAGAGCTATTAAAATAATAGAATTCTGTAAAAGGTATTCTAAAGATACCCAAGTCCATCTTGAAATAGAACCCTCACTATTAGATGACGATATAATATCTGTACTGAATACTTCTAAGGAAGGGCTATTTAGACTTGAGATAGGGGTTCAAAGCTTCAAAAGTAATACACTCAAAGCTATAGGAAGAGGATTCATTGATTTAAAAAAGGTAGATAAGAATATCAAAAAGCTTATAGAGGGAGGGAAATGCATTCTCCACTTGGATTTAATAGCTGGATTACCTTACGAACACTTTGAAGAATTTAAGGGATCTCTAGATAAAACTATCCTATACTTTGCAGATGAGGTCCAGTTAGGATTTTTAAAACTTTTAAAGGGAACAAGAATAAGAAACGAGGCAGAAGTATATGATTATAAGTACTATAGCTTTCCACCATACGAAGTAATCTCTAATAGGTTTATATCTTACCCTGAGATTTACAGATTAAAACAGATGGAATCACTGTTAGATAAGCTTTACAATAGAAAGGGTCTTTTTTGGACCTTAAGATATATCTTTAAGACATATAAGCCCTCAGAAGTCTTTGAGAAGCTAAGTTATGAGGTTGATAGTAAGAAAAATGTCAGAGAATTTTTGGATGATTTATATAGAGCTATTTTAAGACTTAATCTTTTAGAAAATTTTAATATTTTAAAAAATCTCTTTAGATTTGATGTATTAAATATCTATCCGGAAGATTACTTACCAGAAGAGCTAGTCTTCTCAGATGAAGAAAAGGAGATTATAAAATCTTTCAAGAAGACAAAGCCTAGAGAGATGCTAAAAAATGCCAAGATAGGCTTTTTCTATTTTGATATAGAAGACCTTATAAAAAAAGATGCTCTAAAAGAGGGTAGATTTATTTATATATTTAAAGAAGGGACAAGAGAAAGATTCCCTTTGTAGACTTCGTAAGTTTTTAGCTAACACTCAACAAAATAGACCTTCTATTCTGTTGACTTTTCTTACTCATTTTTGGTATGATTTTTACATAGGTTAAATAATGAGGTGTAAGATTGGTGTCTAAGAAAGGTGTAAGAAGGCTTATACTAGGGAGGGAAATTTTAAAAGATTATTATGGGGGAGGTGGTGAATAAAGTTTGTCTCTTTATCAATGGGGATGTTTTCAAGTCTTAAATAAAACTCTAAAGGAGGAGGTGTCATTTATGAAGATTTTTTTAAGACTTCTTACAATTGGGTTAATTTTAGCTAGTTTTACTTCTCTTCTGTACGCCCAAGAGTTTCAGCAGAATCTTCTATTTAACTATGACTTTGGTGCTAGAGATTCTATGATCGGAACCCCTGCTGCATGGGATGTAGAAGACTTCTCTCAGGTAGACAACAAGATAGTAATCTGGGATGGGGATGTTGGAAGAACCACTTATGGTTCCCTTAAGATAGCAACTTGGGATCCAATAAAGTCAATAGTAACCTATGCAGAAGTCATAGAGGCAAGTACTGGTAAAAATTTGACATTCTCAATATATGTAAAGACTGAACTAGTCAAAGGAGATGGAGCAAGGGCAAAGATAGTCTATCTGAAAGGAGATCAGGTTATAGGAGAAAAAGTAACAACATCTGTAAATGGAACTAGCACCTGGAAGAAGTTATCGATAACCGATAAGTTACCAGAGGGCATTACTGGTATAAAGATTGTTCTAGAATTTGACGGACAAGGCATTGCCTGGTATGACGATGCCTTGTTACTACTGCAGTAGGAGGTGAAGAGTGATGAATGTTAGAAGGGTTTTAACTGTACTTCTTAGTGTAATTATCTTAAGTAGTAGTTTCTTAGGCATTTCTTATGCTGAGAAGGTATTCAGATGGCATGGTTCCTGGGGAAATACCTGGGATTTATCCTTCCACCAAGGCTTTATATGGGTTCATATGATGGGGTTAAGTGAAGGATTAATGAAATGGGACAGTGACATGAAACTAATAAACGGTATGGCTGAGAGTTATACCATATCCAAAGATGGGACTGTATATACATTTAAGATTCGTAAAGATGCTAAGTGGTCTAATGGGGACAAACTTACAGCACACGATTTTGAGTTTGGAATAAAGTATATACTCGATCCTAGAAACGGAAAAGGAAGCTTTTTTGGTGGTGCTTGGTATATAAAGAATGCCAAGGCTTATGCCCAATCTGAGATATCAGACCCAAATCAGGTAGGAATTAAGGTTATAGATGATTATACGCTTCAGATTACTTTAGATGGGCCTCATCCTGATTTCTTAACAACCTGTGCATTGCCAACACTTTACCCTATACATAAGGAATCTGTAGAGAAGCTTGGTAAAAAGGCGTTTGAGGCTGGTAATCTAGTTACTAACGGACCTTACAGATTAGTGTCCTATACGCCAAACGTGGAGTATGTCTTAGAAAAGAACCCATACTACTATGATGCCGAAAAAGTAGAAATAGATAAGATAGTTGGTAAACTTGGTGGAGATGCTTTCTTGATGTATAGAAGAAATGAGGTAGACCTCATCAACGTAGGTGCAGCACAACTACCAGTCATTGAAAAAGATCCAGTAATGAAGAAAGAACTAGTAATATTCCCTCAGAGTACAGTTAATATTATATATATCTTGGCTTTTGACCATCCAGCGTTTGATGATATAAGGGTGCTAACTGCGCTACAGAAAGCTATAGATAAAGAGAGGATATGTAAGTTTGTCTATAGAGGATTAGCAAAACCAGCCTATAGCTGGGTAACAGATCTAATTCCTGGCTCAACAGCAAATGACCCAGAGGTTATAGAGAAATTTAGATATGACCCAGAAGCAGCAAGGAAACTTTTAGCAGAAGCTGGATATCCTGGTGGAAAGGGATTTCCAACTATACGATTCTTGATCAATCCTAACCAGGCAACAGATCCATTAATTTTAGCGGTCAAGTCTGAGTGGGAAAAGAACTTAGGTATAAAGGTAGTGATAGAT
>JAOACC010000141.1 GCA_026418035.1 bacterium | reverse complement strand
AGATGTGTATAAGCGACAGCTATTAGATGTGGTAAGATACATATAGAGTAGCTTAGCCTTGGGTGATAGATTTAGGAACCACTTCTCCTTCCAGATACTCCTTTTTACTTTACTATACATATCATCCCTCCCATAGAGAATTATACTTCTATTATAACATATATTTTTAGAAATTCAATACCCAAATATAAGATTCGGGGACCAAGGATGAGATGAGAGACTTTAAAGACGAGATGCTTGCTTTCAGAACACTGGTAGAGGGTATATTCTTAGCAAAATTGACAGAAAATAATATCTATGCTATGTTGTTAAAGGGAGACATACTAGAGATAGTAATCTTTGAGGATGTAGGAGGTATATTATGAGTCTAAAGAAGAGATTTGCAATTTTTATTCTAGTTCCTACTATTTTGATATTTACCTTGATTTTAAGTTATTCTGCTTACTTTAGTTATCAAAAGGCAATAGGGGATGCTAATAGTATAATGGAGGCTGAGGCTAGAGAAAATTCTAACTATATAAAAGCAGTTTTAGAAGTAGCTCTAGATACTGCTAGGACTATGGCTAATATGTTTGGAGGAATGGTAGTTTCAAAGAAATCCGATAGAATAATAGCTGATATGATGTTAAAAAAGGTTTTGGAAGAGAATAAAGAGTTTTTTGGTGTGTGGGTCTGTTTTGAACCGAATGCCTTTGATGGAAAAGACTTGAGATATGCGGGAAAAGAAGGCCATGATGCTACAGGTAGATTTATACCATATTGGTATCGGGATGAAGATAGGATACATCGTGTTCCGCTAGAAAATTATGATAAAGAGGGTTTGGGAGACTACTATCTTTTACCCTTAAAGACAGGAAAAGAGACTATATTAGAACCTTATGAGTATACTGTGAGCGGGAAGAATCTGCTTTTTACCTCTTTAGCGGTTCCAATAAAAGCCGATAGTAAAGTTATTGGAGTAGCAGGTGTAGACTTTGTTTTGAACCAATTAGCAGATATGATTAAGGATTTTAGATTATATAAAACTGGCTTTGGCATAATTATCTCGAATAAGGGAACTATAGTTGCCCATAAAAATAGAGACCTACTTGGTAGAAAGATAGAAGAATTAGAGAAGGAGAAGAGTCAAGAGATACTTAATAGTGCTAGAGTGGGAAAAACATTTTCATTTAGAGCTTACTCTACAGATACTAGAGTAAGAGTGTTAAAGAGTTTTGTTCCAATAAATATTGGGAATACGGAGACCAGATGGATCTTTGGTGTAGAGGTACCTGAAGGAGAAGTAATAGAAGATGTGAAGAATAGACTATTTCGAACTATTTCCATATCTATCTTAGGAATAGGCATTATCGCAGTTATATTGATATTTTTACTTAATAAGTTAATTAGTCCAATAAAACTTATTATGAGAGAGGTAGAGTTGTTGGGTAAACTTGATTTGAGATTTGGTAATGAGCGTGATCTAACCTTAAAAAGGGCTATAGAAGAAAAAGGGGAGATAGGAGATTTAGCAAAAAACCTTAGATTTATGATAGATAATTTTAGAGTTCTCATAGTAAAAGTAAAAGAGACCTGTAATCGGACATCGGTGACCGGGAATCAGATAAGCGATGCGGTAAACCAGACAACTATGGCTGTTCAACAGGTAGCAACTACGGTCCAAGAACTAGCAAACGGGTCTCAAGAGACAGCCAAGAATGTCCAAGAGGTATCATCTGCGGTAGATAACATAGGTAATATGATAGAAGCCCTAGCTCAGAATGCAAGTGCGGTAGAAAAGATAAATCAAGAGACAGCTAAGATGACAAAGGAAGGACAGGTTGTAGTTGATGAGCTTAACAAGGGCTTCA
>JAOACC010000062.1 GCA_026418035.1 bacterium | reverse complement strand
GAGAGTTACATTAATAGTAATCCTAATAGTGACCTAATTGTATATGGTACTAGAGTTGGAAGAACTCTCTATAGGAGGGGCTATAATATACTAGCAGTACATCCTATCAATCCATTCTTAAGTTTTAATGATATTAGGATTATATTAGAGGATATAACTAAAAGGATTGAAACTGGTAGGTATAAAAGAGTTACTGTAGAATACATATCACCTCAATCTGCCCTTTCTTCTATTCCAAAAGAGGTAACTTTATTACCAATAGAGACTAATATTGAAACTTTAAGAAGTATAGAAGAGTATATTATAGAGCCATCTATCGAAGTAATATTAGACGGTCTTTTACCAATGGCTCTAGCTGTAAAGTTGTATAGGATATTCTTAGAATCTGTAACTAGCGAATATTCTGCTAGAAGGTTTGCTATGCATCAGGCTTATGAAAATGCAAAAGAGATACTTAGAAAGCTTAACATTATCTATCAAAAACTTAGACAGGGAGAAATTACTACGGAGATTATAGAAGTTTCTACTAGTAAAGTAGCATTAGAAGAGGAAAGCTTATGAATAAAGGAGTAGTGATCCAGGTACTAGGACCAGTTATAGATGTAGAGTTTCCATCTCAGGAAGTATTACCAAGGGTAAAAGATATTCTAATATTAGAGAGGGAAATAGGAGGTAACTTATTCCTAGAAACAGAAATAATACTAAGTAATACCAGGGTAAGATGTATAGCTTTAGGTGCTCCGGAAGGTATATCTCGTGGGATGGGGGTAGTAAATACAGGTAAGCCTCTTCATATACCTGTAGGAGAGAAACTTTTGGGACGAATTCTAAATTTATTTGGTGAACCCATAGATAACTTAGGAGAGATAGAGAGTGAAGACTATTGGTCAATATATACAGAATCACCCCCATTAGAAAGAATCATTCCCCCAAACGAAATCTTTGAAACAGGGATAAAAGCGATAGACCTTTTGGCTCCTTATCCAAGAGGGGGAAAGATAGGTCTATTTGGTGGAGCAGGTGTAGGAAAGACAGTGCTAATTATGGAGCTTATCCATAATGTAGCTGTAAAACATGGAGGTATCTCTATATTTGCAGGAGTTGGAGAAAGGACTAGAGAAGGGAATGATTTATGGTTAGAAATGCAGAGGTCTGGAGTTATAAGAAATGCTGTCCTTGTCTTTGGCCAAATGGATGAACCGCCCGGAGTTAGATTTAGGCTTCCGCATACCGCACTTACAATAGCTGAGTATTTTAGGGAAAGAAAATCTACCGAGGTTCTTCTATTTATAGATAATATATTTAGATTTATACAGGCTGGTAGTGAGGTATCTGCTCTTTTAGGCAGACTACCATCAGCTGTTGGCTACCAGCCCACTCTAGCAACAGAGGTAGGAGAATTGGAGGAACGGATAGTTTCTACAACAAAGGGAGCGATAACCTCAGTTCAAGCTGTCTATATCCCTGCAGATGATCCTACAGACCCTGCTCCAGCCACTGTATTTAGCCATTTAGATGCTACCATTATGCTTTCTAGAGAAGTAGCAGAGCAGGGCATATATCCAGCAATAGATCCATTAAATTCTTCATCTAGACTTTTAAATCCTTACTATATTGGAGAAAGACACTACAAAATTGCTAGGGAAGTACAGAGGATTATAGAACATTACTACAGACTGAAAGATATTATAGCTATACTAGGCGTGGAGGAGCTATCAGAAGAAGAGAAAGAGATAGTAGCTAGGGCTAGACGGATACAGCGATTTTTGTCTCAGCCGATGTTTGCAGCTGAGCAATTTACAGGTATTCCTGGAAAATATCTAGGTATTGAAGAGACTTTGGATAGTTTTGAAGAGCTACTTAGGGGAAATCTGGATAGTCTACCAGAGCAAGCATTCTATATGGTAGGGAATATAGAAGAGGTAAAAGAGAAGGCTAAGAAGTTAAAATGAAGTTAGAAGTTAAGGTTATTACACCAGATAGGATTGTTTACGAAGGTCTAGCAGATAGTTTAATGATTCCAGGAAAAGATGGTTATTTTGGCGTATTGCCTAATCATGCTCCTATGATATCTGCGTTAGACATAGGAGAACTTAGGATAAGAGACGAGTTTCAAGAGTATTACTATGCTATAGATGGTGGTTTTTGTGAGGTTAGAAAGAACAAAGTTATAATTATTACCCCATCTGCTCAGAGGGCAGATGAGATAGATGATAATACGATTTTAACCTCTTTACAGGAAGCTAAAAAAAAGCTAAATTCTAAATTAGAGAGTAAGGAATTATTACAGGTACAAATAACTATAAGAAAGGCTTCTGTACTATTAGAAGTATCAAAACATAGAAGGAGATAAAGAGGATGAAATTAAAGATAGAAGGCGGAGTAAGGTTGACAGGTGAAGTAGACATAATTGGTGCTAAGAATTCGGCTCTCCCAATAATGGCTGCTACACTACTTACTAGTGGGAGAAATACCTTACATAATATACCTGATCTTAAAGACGTTCATACTATGATGAGTATGTTAGAGGTCTTTGGAGCTAAATTAAAACTCAGAAAGAATACCCTTCAGGTTACTGTAGACGAAATAAATCATGTAGACCCACCAGAAGATCTGGTAAAACAGATGCGAGCATCATTTCTTGTTGCTGGTCCACTTCTAGCTAGACTTGGTAAAGCTCGTATACCCCTTCCGGGAGGTTGTCAGATAGGGTCTAGACCAGTAGACTTACATCTGAAAGGTTTTCAAGCCTTAGGAGCCAAAGTGGCTAGTGAGCATGGTTATGTTGAGTTAGAGAGTAGAGGACTAAAAGGAGCATCTATATACCTTGACTTACCTACTGTAACTGGCACTGAAAACATTATGATGTCAGCTGTATTAGCTAAGGGTAAAACGGAGATCATTAATGCTGCTAAAGAGCCTGAAGTTGTTGATTTGGCAGATGCATTAAATAAGATGGGAGCGAAGATAAAAGGTGCAGGAACGGATAGGATTGAGATTGAAGGTGTAGATTCTCTATCTCCTATAGAATATACCATAATTCCTGATAGGATAGAGGCTGGAACATTTCTTGTAGCTGGGGCAATTACTGGAGGAGAGATTACTATTAGAGGGGCAAGAAAAGATCATCTTGGTGCGGTATTGGGTAAACTTGAGGAGATAGGGCATAAGATAGAAGTAGAAGATGACAGAATAACTATTATAGCAAAAAGTGTTGGGAGAGCTTGTGATATTACAACAGCTCCCTATCCTGGTTTTCCTACAGATATGCAGGCACTTTTTGCTAGCTTATTAGGAGTATCTAAAGGAACAAGTATCATAACTGAGACGATATTTGATAGAAGGTTCGGTTTTGTAGATGAACTTATTAGAATGGGAGCAAATATGAAGGTACAGGGGAACACTTTGATAATAGTAGGAGTCAAAAGATATTCAGGTGCTAGTGTCATAGCTGGAGACCTAAGAGCTGGGGCAGCCCTTATAATGGCAGGATTAAATGCAGAAGGGATTACAGAAATATCAGGACTTGAGCACATAGAAAGAGGTTATGAGAATATAGATGGAAAGCTTAAGTCATTGGGAGCTAAGATTTCTATCGAACTTTAAATGTGTTTAACTCATAGAGATGTATATAAAAAAAGGAAGGAGGGCTAGATTTGCTTAGAAGGATAATATTAACACTAGTTCTAATTGTATTTTTAAATTCTATTTTTATTAGTTACGCTATGTCTAACGAAAAAATAAAGATATCAAGGGTTGAGGTGCAGGGAAATCGTAACATCTCTAAAGAAGAGATAATAAAAGTCTTAGAGCTGCCTGAAGAGGTGGATGAAGATACAATAAGAGCAGGTTTACAGAGAGTCTTGGATATGGGCTATTTCTCTAATATCGATGCAGGTATAAGATTAGAGCAGGATAAGTATATCCTAGTAATAAGTGTGAGAGAGGCGCCTATATTTAAAGGAGTTAGAATTACAGGGAATAAAGAGATAAGTACTGAAGAGATAACAAATCTAATCTCTTTAAAACCAGGAAGCACTATAAACCTTATTACCTTGAATCAAGATTTAGGTAAGGTTGCAGAGTTGTATAGAGGTAAGGGATATGTTGGAGCTAATTTTCAAGTAAATGTAACAGAGGATGGATGGTTAATTATAAACATAAATGAAGGTCCTACAGTATCTGGTTTTAAATTTAAGGGAAACACGGTATTAGCTTCTGAGGTGATAGAGAAATCACTGGAAGTTTATAAAGGAAGGACATTATCTATAAATCTTTTAAGGGATATGGCTCTTAGTATTCAGGAGCTCTACAATAAAAAAGGGTATCCTGCGTGTATTATCCTTAATGCCTATAGTGAAGAGGGGGGTATTGTGACATTTGAGATAGGGGAAGGTAGAATCTCAAAGATAGCTGTTCAGGGTAATCAAAAGACTAAAGACTATGTAATTCTTAGAGAGATGGAAACCAAGGTAGGCGAAGTACTTAATAGAGATAAAATACAAAAAGACTTACAGAAGATATTTAACCTGGGTTATTTCTCAGATGTAAATGCGGATATAAAATCTGCAGAAACCCCTGGAGAAATAATTCTTACAGTTAAGGTAGTAGAACAACTTACTGGACAGGCTAATGGAGGATTGGCTTATAGCACCAAAGATGGTATTTCTTTAATTCTAGGCATTAGAGATTCCAATCTATTTGGGACTGGACGGAATCTAGGTTTATACCTGAATATAGGTTTAACTGCACATGATGTTACTATAAATTATACGGAACCCTATATCTTTGGCACAACAGGGACCTTGAATTCTTCTCTAATATGGAGACAGGCAGATACTACAGATGTTATAGATAATACAAATGTCAATTACCTTGAAGATAGAAAAACTCTTGAACTAGTGTTGGATAAACCTGTAAGTAGTGAATTAAAAGCCTCTATAGGTTTCTCTTACAATGATATAAATTACCAGGCTAAAGACGAGGGAACAACTTTACCAGATATAATGAAATCTGGAATTTCTAGTGCTATAGTGTTAGGAGTGGCAAAAGATACCAGAAATGTGATATTCAATCCTACGAAAGGAAATTACTATGGTATAAGTCTAAAGCAAGGTGGGGGCATATTAGGTGGAGACTTTAATTTTACCAAGATTAGTCTTGACTTACGCTGGTATTTACCAACTTCTGATAAGGATACATTTGCTATAAATTATCTTTGGGGATTAGGGTTTGGCGAATTACCCTATATAGAAAAGTTCAGCGTAGGAGGGGTAAACTCTGTAAGAGGATTACCAGAAAATTGGAAAAAGTCTGATTATGTAGAATTACTAAGTCTTGAGTATAGGAATAAGATGCAGGATAACATATTTGGTGTAATCTTTCTAGATTTTGGAAATGGATGGAAGAATGGAGAAACGATAAATCCCTTAGATCTATATACAGGGATAGGAATTGGATTGAGGATAATGATTCCTCCAATGGGGTTGTTAAGATTAGACTATGGTTGGGGTAGTTATGACTGGCAGGGAAGATTCTATTTCAGTATAGGACAAAAATTTTAATGTAGGGAGTTGATGTATAAAAATGAACAAAGGATTGATAATTTTAGCTTTAATTATAGGTATAGTTGGTGTTGCTCTCTGGGGGCTGAGTATTCCAAAATATGGCCTTGCTTTAGATACTCTCAAGGTTGGCTATATAGATATAAATAAAGTCTTAGAGAATCATCCTAAAATTGAAAAGGCAAAAAAGGATATAAATGACTTTGCTATAAAGGCTAGAGCTGATTATCAGAAACAGTTAGACGAAGCGGTAAAGAATAAGACAGCTACCGAGGCTCAGCAATTAAAGACAGAGTATGAAGTTAAATTAAACCAGGTCGTAGCTCAAAAGCAGCAGGAAATCTTGAGGCCTATTCTTGATGATATAAGGTCAGTTATCAGAGATATAGCTAAGAAAAAAGGGATAGATATAGTTTTAAGGGAAGAAGTAGTAGTAGTTGGTGGTGTAGATCTTACTGAAGATGTCGTAAAGGCCATAAAGAAATGAGGTACACCTTAGAGGAAATAGCTCAGCTTATAAGAGGAAGCTTATATGGACCTCCTAATTTAGTTATAACTGGAGTAAATTCTCCAGAGCTAGCCAAGGAGACGGATATATGTGTTATTTACGATGATAGACTTATAGACCTAGTGAAAGATCGTAATATAGGAGCAGTTGTCGTTAAAGAGGGTCTATCTATTGATAAGCCTTATATAGTAGTATCAGACCCTAAAGCTATTATGCCTGTTCTACTGGGTCTATTTCTTAAGAAGAAAATTTTACAAGGGATAGACAGAACAGCTATTATTGGAAATAACTGTAATATATCAGAGACTTGTTTTATAGGTCCATATGTAGTTATAGGAGATAATGTAAAACTAGGTGAAAGAGTTACTATTATGGCTGGAAGTAAGATAGGAGATGAAGTTGTAATTGGAGATGACTCGTTCATAGGGTATAATGTGATAGTAGAGGAGAAGACTATTATAGGTAAAAGAGTCAAAATACAGCACGGTGCAATTATAGGTAAAGAAGGTTTTGGCTTTTATAGAAGCAAAGATGGTTATATAAGAATTCCACATCTGGGTAATGTAGTGATAGAGGATGATGTAGAAATAGGTGCTAATAGTATAGTTGATAGAGCAACTCTTGGCTCTACAGTTATTAAAAGAGGAACAAAGATTGATAGCTTAGTACTGATTGCCCATAATGTAAAGATAGGTGAGGATACCGCTATAGCTGGACAAACTGGCATAGCTGGGAGTTCAGAAATAGGTGCTAGATGTATGATAGGTGGTCAAGTAGGAATAACCGATCATCTTAGGGTTGGTGACAATTCTGTAATTTTTGCTAAATCGGGAGTTATAGGTGACTTGCCTTCAAATTCAATTGTATCTGGTACACCTGCCAGATCTCATAGAGAATGGTTGAAGGCACAGGCTATATTATTAAAATTGCCTAAAATAATTAAACAGTTGAGGATGAAGGATGTGGCAGACAACGATAAGGGATAGGATAGAGATAGATGGGATCGGATTACACACAGGAAGAAAAAGTAGAATTATGATTTCTCCTGCTCCTGCGGATACTGGTATAGTTTTTAACTTTTTCAATAAAAATTCTTTAAAAGTTAAAGTAGATAGTATGATTGTATCTACAAATCGAGGAACCATCTTAGCTCACAATGGATACTTTATATATACAGTAGAGCATATACTTTCAGCCCTTAATGGATTAGAGATAGACAATGCTGAGATAATATTAGAAGGAGAAGAGATACCATCCTGTGATGGGAGTGCCAAGTTTTTCGTAGATAAGTTAAAAGAGGTAGGTATAGAAACTTTAGAAAAGACTAGGAGAGTTATACAGCTTCAAGAACCTATATGGATATTCAATGGAGACAAAGGAATTTTCGCATTGCCGAGCGATAAACTATCTATTTACTATATTATAGAATTTCCCTGGATAGGAAGACAATGGATCTTTTATGAACATAGTCCTACTAAATACGAACAGGAAGTTGCTCCTGCTAGAACATTTGGATTTGAAGAAGAGATAGAGACTTTGGTGACAGAAGGTTTAGCAAAGGGAGGAAGTCTTTTGAATTCCATTATAGTTGGTAAAAATGGTTACTCATCACCACTTAGGTATCCTGATGAGTTTGTAAGACATAAGCTTTTAGACCTTATGGGAGACATCTATTTGCTGGGAAGACGTATTAATGCTACAATATTTGTGGTGAAAGGTGGACATAACCTTCATGTAGAATTAGTAAAGAAGATAAAAGAGGTGATTGATGGTAGATAAAGAGGTTTCCACTTTAAATATATATGATCTGTTAAACATACTCCCTCATAGATATCCTTTTCTTCTGGTAGATAAGATTATAGAGTATGAGAGAGGGAAAAGAGTAAAGGGTGTAAAGAATGTCACCATAAACGAACCTTATTTCCCAGGACATTTCCCAGAAATTCCTATAACTCCAGGAGTTATTATTATAGAAACTATGGCTCAAATAGCAGGAATTCTTCTATTAGAAGAGGCAAAAGAAAAGGATCAATTAGCGATACTGAGCGGAGTAGATAGGGTAAGATTCCGTAGGATGGTAAGACCTGGAGATCAGATAGTTATAGAAGCGGAGATTCTTCAGAGAAAGATTAATTTTTGTAAAATGAAGTGTACTGCTTATGTGGAGAATTATGTGGTAGCAGAGGGAGAGTTATTAATAGCTTTATATAAGGAGGATTCTATACGTGACATATATACATCCGACAGCGATAATAGATGAATCAGCAAGGTTAGGGGATGATGTGGAGGTTGGACCTTATGTAGTTATAAAACATAGTACCTGTCTCTTATACACATCT
>JAOACC010000061.1 GCA_026418035.1 bacterium | reverse complement strand
GATACTATGGGTTTATCATCTACATTTACTATTAACTAGAGACTCTCTAAATGAATATCTATTAGGTTCAACAAATTTCTTATCTGTAGCTTTTCTAGCTATACCTCTTTAGGTAAATTTTGTATAATATTTATGTATAATACTTATTATCAAATTATCACTCCTTTCTGGTTAGAACTGGTATATTATAAATGAAAACCTAACCAGAAAGGAGCTTTTCTTTTTAAAAAATGATTACAGGTCAGCTATAGCACAGTATTGACTTCTTTTAGTTCTATGCGTATATTATTAGTGTAATTCTAGTAGTATAGTTTTAATAATTTAACCTATAACAAAGCACCAAGGGGAAGTTCCCTATAATTCTAGAGGGAACTTCCCCTACATTTTATAGAGTCCACGCAACAATTGCTACTACTAGTTTTATAATCAAAATTTATCTTCTAGAAGTCTTTAGCAATTTTTAGACGAAAATACACTCAATGATATATAATTATGTTCACTCATTCTAAGGGGCTATTAAACTAAACTCCTACTTTTCAAAGAAGAACTGGGCTGTGTTATAAGGCTTAGCCCAGGCTACATCATATCCTAATAGTCCCTTTTCCGGCACATTTCTCAAATTATTCTTAGCTATAACAGGTCTTGGAATAAGCCCAACTGTCCCAATAGGGAATACATTTTCTATGCTGTATTTAAGCATTTCTTTAGCTAGTCTAATTCTCTCTTTTTCACTCATTGTAGTCCTAATCTTTTCATATGTATTTATAAGCTTCTTTATCTCCTTAGGTGGTTCTTCTCCACTTTTACCTCCAGAAGTATACCACAAACTCCAAGCCGGCCATGCTGAAACCTCCCATCCATATCTAATAGGGATCCACCAGTAGGGCTCTACCACAAACATCCCTGCGCATCTATCCGCATGCCATAAACCTATCTGAATTAAATTTCCAGTTGCCCTAACTGTCTGTAGCTCATTTGAGTGCTCCTTTACCGCGACTTTAATTCCCAATTTCTCCCAATGGGCTCTGACTAACTCCGTAGTCTGTCTATTAGGGGTAAGCCATTGATTATACTCTATGGTAACTTCTAAAGGTTTACCATCTGGTCTTAGTCTAATTCCATCGGGGCCCTTCTTTAGCCCCATTTCATCTAAAAGATCATTAGCCTTCTTAAGATCAAATTCTGTATTAAGTTTATCTAACCCTTCAACATAATAGGGTGAGTCTGGCAGTGGGCAAGGCTGTCTAGGGGTTCCTAGCCCATGATATAGTACCTGATTTATCTCATTCCTATTTATTGCTAGAGATAGAGCTTTTCTAAATCTCACATCTCTGAATATATTTCTAAGTATTGGATCTTCCGCATAGGTCTGATTAACTTGATAGAAAACTTCAGAACCATATACAGTAGTCCACAAAAGTACTCTATAGTCAGCTTTATCTTTATTGGTCATATATAGGGGATAATTAAGTATCGAGTTTTCTGTCAAAGCAAAATCAACCTCTCCAGTTGCTATTTTCATAGTTCTAACTTCTGGATCAGTTACAATAGAGGCGTATACTCTATCTATATATGGTAATTGATTACCTTTGGTATCTATTTTCCAGTAATATGGATTTCTTTCACAGGTAATAACTGCTGTAGTTGCTTGTGTAATTATAAAGGGCTTTAGGGTAGGAGCCTCAGGGAACATAGAATCGGCATATTTCCAGAAAAGCCTATACCAAGTATCAAATCCCTCTTTTTTAGCCTGTGCTTCTATCTCAACCAGGGGAGTATATCTAGGATGATACTTCTTTAGGAAATGTTTCGGGTGAAAGAAGCTCCTTTCCTGTCCAGCGTAATGAGCTAGATAAAGTGTAGCAAAAGGATAAGGAACAGCAAATTTCAATTGTACAGTATAATCATCAATCTTTTCAACCTTCATTAGCTTACCACCAGGAGACCAATGGACAGGCTTCAATGGGGTAAGATCACCGTTAAGGATTATATCTTCATACCAGAACATAATATCATCAGCAGTAAAGGGAGTACCATCAGACCATTTTACTCCTTTACGTAAGAACAAAATTAATGTCTTTCCCCCATCTCTCCAAGTCCAGTTCTCTGCCAGATTAGGTTCGATAGAATAACCATCCCTCCCGAACTTTAGAATACCTTCCCAAGGATTTGCATAACTGATATCAGTTGCTGC
>JAOACC010000038.1 GCA_026418035.1 bacterium | reverse complement strand
CATATTAGTTGCTGTAAATAGTTTTTTGTTTTCTTGGGGCGATTTTATATATGCTAGAACTATGCTTACTATACCTAGCAAATATACCCTCCCTGTAATTATAACTGTAAGTATTCCTACTACTCCAGCCACATTAAGAGTTGCTACTTATGGGGTATATAATGCTGCGGCGCTAATAACAGCACTTCCTGCAATTATCTTTTTCATAGTCATACAAAATAGATTTTATGAAGGAGCTAGAGAAGGGCTTAAGGGTTAAGTCAAAAAATATAAACTGGAGGAATTTATAAAGTGAAAGAAATTGTTTTAGGCATTGATGGTGGTGGAAGTAAAATAAGATGTATTGCTGCTGATTTATCAGGAAATATATTAGGTTTCGGAACAGATGGTCCAGTTAATTGCCTTTTTGTAAGTATTGAAGATGCTATAAAACATATATGTAATGCTGTAAATAAGACATTAGAAAGTATAGAAAATCCCCAAATCATACTGGCTTGCTGTGGAAGTCCTACTCCATTAGAAATTATTAAGGAGGGAATAGAAAAGGTTTCTAAAGTTAAAGAGATAATAAATACAGGAGAAATGAATATATCTCTAACTGGAGCGTTATTATCAGATATAGGAATTATAGTTATAGCAGGAACAGGCTCTTTAGCTGGTGGGAAAAACCCTGAAGGCAAAACTTTTCACTGTGGCGGATGGGGTCCATTTATAGGAGATGAGGGTAGCGGATATTGGATAGGTGCAAAGGCAATAAACGCAATCAGTAAATCTGTAGACAAAAGACTTCCCAAAACACTCTTAGTTGAAAGGGTACTTGGATACTTTAACCTTAATAACATTAATGAATTAGTTCCTTATATTTACAAAAGAATACCCACTAGATATGAAATAGCTCAAATATCACCTATAGTTACTAAGAGTGCAGAAGAAGGGGATAAAATAGCACAAAATATTTTAAAAGAAGCCGGAGAAGAATTAGCATTATTAGCCACAACCACTATCAGGGAATTAAATTATCCAGAAGCTAGAGTTTCCATGTCAGGAGGAGTCTTTACCTCAAACTCTAAATTTATTCTAGAAACATTTAAAGAAAGAGTTAAAGTCTCCTATCCAAAGGTATCTATAGTTTTTCCTCCTATTCTTCCACCTGTAGGAGGAGCAATAATATCAGCCTTTAGAGCATTAAATAAGGATGAAAGTCAGTTAATAGATAATTTAAAGAAATTTTTCGGGAGGAGTTATTATGCTTAAAGAGAGATATTATCAGGAAATACGTAATATAATCGACCTCATTATAGAGACACAATCTGATATTATTCGCTTTGCTTCCTCTTTAATTGTGGAAAGTTTAGTAAATGGGGGTGCTATATATTTATATGACCATGGTGGGCACTCTTTGCAATACGAAGGTATAGGTAGAGCTGGAGGACCTATGTTTTTACAGCCATTTACATTCAATTTGAGCCTAAATATACCCATACATCCACTTAGAGTACCTAAAGAGAGTAGTGAAATATATGAAATTGCAGATATAATACTTAAGAAAAGTAACCTAAAGGTAGGAGATGTCATCATTATAGGTTCAGTATCTGGGAGAAATCCCTTACCTATAGAGTTAGCAATCAGGGCTAGAGAACTTGGAATTAAAACTGTAGGAATCACCTCTATAAGTTATTCTAAAGCCTTTTCTTCTAGACATTATAGTGGGAAAAAATTATTTGAAGTAGTAGATGTTGCTATAGATAACTGTGGTGTAGTAGGAGATGCCATATTAGAAGTAAAAGAATTACCCGTTAAAATTTGCCCTACTAGCGGTATCTCTGGTATATTTATTCTTTGGTTACTTATAGCAGATGTAATTGAATTATTATTAGAAAGAGGGATAAAGCCTCATGTATACAAAAGTATAAACTTTGACGATGCTAAAGAATTTAACGAAAGAGAATTAGCAGAATATAAAAAGACTGGCATATAAAGGAGGATAAGATGAGTAAAATAGAAGAATATTTTAGTGAAGTGAAAAGAATTCTTCACAGAATAGAGGAAACTCAGACTAAAACTATGGAAAGAGTAGCTAATCTAATAGCGGAAGGGATTATAAATGGAAGTAATATTTTTATCTTTGGAGCAAGTCACTCTGCAATGATGGCTGAAGAATTAACATATAGAGCTGGAGGCTTAATGCTTATAAATCCAATCTTTGCTCCAGGACTATCTCTCTCTGAAAGACCTGTAAATAGGACAAGTAAATTAGAAAGATTAGAAGGATTTGCTAAAATTTTACTAGATTCATTCCCTCTTAAAAAGGGGGATATCTTAATTATTGCTTCGGTATCTGGTAGAAATACTGTTCCGGTAGAGATGGCTTTGGAAGCAAAAGAAAGAGGTCTTACAGTAATAGCCCTTACATCTTTGGAATATTCTAAAAATGTAACTTCAAGGCATAAAAGTGGAAAAAAGGTCTATGAGATAGCAGATATAGTATTGGATAATTGCTGCCCAAAGGGAGATGCCATACTTCAAATAGATAATTTACCGCAAAAAGTAGCTCCCACATCAACAATAGCTGGAGTGTATATATTAAATGCGATAATTGCTCGGGTAGTTGAAATACTTGTAGAAAAAGGGATAGAACCTCCTATATACTTAAGTGGCAACTTAGATGGCGGAGACGAATATAACACAAGGAAACTTCAAGAATATAAAGACAGAATATTTTACATGTAAATAAAACACAATTTAAATTTATCAGAATTAAAAATGAGGTGATTTTAAAATGCATGGAGAATACACTCTGCAGGAAATTGAGGAACAATTTAGAGTTTGGGAAGAACTTTTATACAACCCTCCATATATAGATGAAATAGACAATAAAGATGAAGTTATCTATTTTGGAAGTGGAACATCCTATTACTTAGCCCTCAGTTTAGCGAGTTTTACACAATATTATACAGGTATTACTTCTAGAGCTTTACCATCACAAGAATTGATATTTTTCTCTGAAACTGTAATAACTAAAAAACCTACTCTATACTTTGGTATCTCTAGGTCTGGAGAAACAAGCGAGATAATAATGGCTATGGAAAGAGCAAAGAGTCTAGGTAAAGGAAACTTTCTTTCTATAACTACTGAAGGCGAAAGTCAATTAGCAATTAAGAGTGAAAGGGCAATTGTTATCTCATCAGCAAGAGAAAATAGTGTAGTAATGACTAAATCTTTCACATCTATGTTACTTGGTGTTCAGTTAGGGATACTTAATAGTATAAAATCTCAAGAAATATACTTATTAAAGGAGAGGCTTTTAGCTTCCTCTCAAGAAGTATTAGTAACTTCTAAGAATTGGGCTAATGAGATCTCTCAGAAAGATTATAAAGAAATTATATTTCTTGGATCTGGACCTTTTTATGGCATTGCCTGCGAATCTGCGCTAAAAGTAAGAGAGATGTCTAGTTCTTTGACTAGCGCTTATCATACTTTAGAATTCAGACATGGTCCTAAGGCAAGTCTAAATAGAAATTCCCTTGTAGTAATGCTTCTTTCAGATTCAGCTATAGAAGAAGAATTAAAAATAGCGGAAGAAGTTAAAAACATTGGGGCTGAATGCATTATTATTGGAGATAAAGGAGAGAACAATATTAACATCAATTCAAATCTAAATGAATATTTAAGATTAGTTCTTTATATGCCTTTTGCCCAATTTCTAGGTTATTATAAAGCTATAAAGAAAGGATTAGATCCCGATGAGCCTTTAAACCTAACTCAGGTAGTAAAGATATAGCTAAGACATAGCGTTAATTATAGCTTGGCAGAATTCTGGTAGATCATCTGGTACCCTACTTGTAATTATGTTTCCATCAACTACAACCGGTTCGTCAACAAATATAGCCCCAGCATTCTCTATATCGTCTCTAATAGGAGTAACACCTGCTATTCTCTTACCCTTAACTATTTTAGCCGAGATAATAAGCCAAGGTCCATGACATATAGCTGCTATAATTTTACCCTGCTCATACATTTTTCTAACGAATTCTGTAACCTTAGGCTCTCTCCTTAGATAGTCTGGAGAAAAACCTCCAGGAATTATTACCGCATCATAATCATCAGGAGAGAGCTCAGTTGCTTCCTTTACATCATACCTATATCCCTCTCTATGAAACATAGGAGGAACAGTAAGACCAAATCTCCCAGTTATTGGCTTACCAGGAAATGCAGGTCTCGGATGAAAACCTCTCTGGTATATACCAAAAGTTATCCATGCGCCCTCCTCACTAAGCCTAAGGAATGGATAAAAGACCTCTATATCTTCAAATTCATTAGAGACTAGAATAACTACTTTTTTACCTTTTAACTTCATATAAAACACCTCCTGTGTGAATAAAACTCTATTTCAGTAATATAACATATTAAAAGGAATTATCAATCTGGTTTGGAATAAATTTTACTAAGATGGTATAATTTGTCTACATAAGGTATATTCAAAAAGGCAGGGGGCTTTATGGAAAAGAAATTTTTGATAGTAATATTTGGAGGTCTAGGAGATTTAGCAAGGACTAAAATATATCCCGTATTATACTCTCTTTACAAGAAAAAAGAACTCGCTAATTGCTCAAAGATAATAAGCACAGGAAGAAGACCCAATGTAGGAAGGGAAGAATTTATCCAAATCTTAAAGGATTCCATAGGAGGCGATGACCCTAGATTCTTTTCTCTATTTGACTTTGTAAGACTTGACTTAGAGAAAGAAGATTATAAGAATTTAAAAGAGATTCTTTTAAAGTTTTTAGAAGAAGAATTTATCTTCTATTTAGCTACGCCACCCTTTACCTTTGAATCAATAATTGCCAATTTGGGGGACTTTTTAAAAGAATTCCCTAACGAAAGAAAAATAGTTATAGAAAAGCCATTTGGCTATGATTTAGAATCTGCTAAAAGACTTAATAATACTATCAAAAAACATTTTAGAGAAGAAGAGATTTATAGGATAGACCACTTTCTTGGCAAAGAAACAGTTCAAAACATATTTGGCCTTAGATTTTCTAATATAATCTTTGAAGGAATCTGGAATAGAAACTTTATAGACCATATTCAGATATCAGCACTAGAAAACATAGGGGTAGAAGGAAGGATAGGCTATTACGATAGAGTTGGCGCCTTAAGAGATATGATACAGAATCACCTCATACAGATACTCACTCTAATAGCTATGGAACCTCCATGTTGTATAGATGAAAAAGCAATAAGGGATGAAAAAGTAAAAGTTTTAAAGAGTATAAGAGAAATCAGATATGAAGAGGTTCCACTCTATGCAGTAAGAGGACAGTATGAAGGATATCTAAAAGATGAGAAACTACCCAAGTCTTATACAGAAACCTACGCAGCAGTAAAACTTTATATAGAAAATTTAAGATGGGATGGTGTTCCATTTTATCTAAGAACAGGCAAAAAACTAAGAAAAAAAGAGACATATGCTGTTATAGTTTTTAGAAAAATACCAGGACTATTTTCCAAGTTATTAGACTGTATCCCTCAAGAAAATATAATAGGATTTAAGATAGCGCCTGAGAATAAGATTATCCTAAACTTTCAGCTTAGACCATTAGGGGGAAGTCTCTTATCTTGTCCAATTCCTACAACTATGGAGTGGAGTGGACCAAATTTAGAAGCTTATGAAACTCTCTTCCTTGATATTATTGTGGGTGATCATACCTTATTTATAAGAGAAGATGAAGTAGAAAAGTCATGGGAAATAGTTCAACCGATAATTGATTTCTGGAAAGACTATCAAGAAATTCCTATCTATTCTGAAGGATCTTTAGGACCTAAAGAGGCTGAAGATCTTATAAGAAGAGACGGAAGAATATGGAAATACTTATAATCACTAATGTTATAGCTAGTTTCAATTTTGAAAATTCACAAGATTAATGATATAATATTAGACAGAATTTTAACTATGTTTTGCTATAAAAAACTCAAAGGAGGTTGAGAGGATATGAGAAATTTGCGTATACTAGTATCTTTACTCTTGTTTACTTGTATGCTTTTTGGACTCATTAACACAAGCTTTGGTGCAGAAAAGGTAGAAATAGGCGAATACTACAATCTCTCAGACTATGAAAAACTTACTGGTAAAAAGATTACCAAATTTAACGAAGCTCCACAGCTGGCAGAGTTAGTAAAGCAGGGAAAACTTCCTCCTGTGGAACAGAGATTACCCAAGAATCCCTTAGTGGTAACGCCATTTGAGGAGATAGGGGAATACGGTGGTACTTGGAGAAGAACTTGGTCTGGACTTTCTGATTCCGCTGGACCCTATAAGCTCTGCAGTGAACATCTAGTAATGTTTAATAAAGATGGAACAAAAATTTTACCTAATGTCGCGGAAAGTTGGAAGGTTTCTAGAGATGCCAAAGTTTATACATTTAAACTTAGAGAGGGTATAAGGTGGTCAGATGGAACCCCATTAACAACCGAAGATGTAATGTTCTGGTATGAAGATATACTTTTAAATAAGGAACTTACTCCAACGGTTCCTACTTGGCTTGTAGCTGGTGGTAAACCTTGTAAAATAGAAAAAATTGATACATACTCTTTCAGAGTTACTTTTGATGAGCCAAGTCCTCTATTTCTTATATCTATAGGAAAGATGGGTGGAGGACATACATTCTTTGCACCAAAACACTATTTGAAACAGTTCCATCCTAAGTATACAATAAAAGAAAAATTAGACGAACTTGTAAAAAAAGAGGGGCTTCAAAACTGGTATCAACTCTTTAGCAATAAAAATGACTTCCTCCAGAATCCAGATTTGCCTGTAATCTATCCTTGGAGAGCAACCACTCCACATACTGTTACGTTGCAGATAATGGAAAGAAATCCTTATTACTGGAAGGTAGACCCTGTTGGAAATCAGTTACCATACATAGATAGAATTACCCATCTATTATTACAATCCGGAGAAACTGCAGTCTTAAAAGCTATTGCTGGTGAAGTAGATATGCAAGAAAGAGGTTTAGCCCTTGCTGATTATACATTACTTATGGAAAATAGAACAAGGGGAAATTATAGAGTATTAAGATGGCCTCAAGGGACTGGAGCAAGCCCAGCCATATTGCTCAATCAAAATGTAAAAGACCCCGTGTTAAGGAAAATCTTTGAAGATAGAAGATTTAGAATAGCATTATCATTAGCTATTAATAGAGAGGAGATAAATCAACTTTTCTACTTAGGGCTAGGAGAACCTAGACAAGCGGCTATAATAAGTGGAGCACCATTCTATGACCCAGAATGGGAAAAGGCTTATGCAGAATATGATCCTAAGAAAGCTAATGAATATCTAGATAGGATGGGACTAACAAAAAGAGATAAAGATGGATTTAGATTAAGACCAGATGGAAAAACATTAGCGGTAACAATTGAGTATTCTGGAGATAGACCATATATGGAACTTATAAAGAAATATTGGGAAAATATAGGGATAAAAGTAGCACTAAAACCACTAGAACGTTCTCTATATGTGACAAGGGCACGAGCAGGTGAATTAGAAATAGGGGTATGGGGATTTGATAGAAATGTTGCAATTCTATCTGATCCTGGACATTTGTTAGGGACAGTCGCTGAAGCTCCCTGGGCTCCTCTTTATGGAACTTGGTATACAACCGGTGGAAAAGGTGGAGAGGAACCCAAAGGAGATATAAGAAGGATTTATGAACTCTGGGATAAGGTAAAGGTCACAGGGGACGAAAAACAGAGGAACAGATATTTTAAGGAGATAATTAATCTCCACAAGAGAAACATCTGGATGATAGGACTTGTGGGGGAAGTTCCACAGTTATTCGTAGTAAAGAATAACTTTAGGAATATTCCTGATGGACTTCTATGGGATGATAATATCAGGTCGCCAAAGAACGCCCGTCCAGAACAATTCTTCTTCAAAAAGTAATTAACTTATAAGAATCTATATAGGGCAGGCTAATGCCTGCCCTTTTTCTATTGACAGTAGAAGATTCTTATTTTATAATTCTTCTAGAAAACATTTTCTTACGGAGGCTAATAATGGATGAAGTAGAACTTTGTTATAAATATGCACCTATAATAATGTTTGATGAAAAGGAACCCTTTTTACCAGTAAGAGTTGGATATTCTATATTCAAAGAAAGAACGTCATCTTCCCTATCATTCCCAAGGGAGATAATATTAAATGATGACGATAAGTTATGTATAGAATATGCTATCTATTGGGATTGGGATATAGGACATCTATATGAATTAGAGCACATATGGGTCTACATAAACAAAAGTGAGAGAGTATCTAGAGTAGATGCCAGTTGGCACGGCAAGTTTAATCCAATGGAGGGTATAGAGATAAAAGAAGAGACTCATCCAGTTCTCTATTCACAACCGGGTAAACATGCATTCGCCCCTAATCCTTCATGGTTTGAACCAAAAGAAAGATTTATTTTACCTTGCATTCAAGAAGTTGGTATAAGTGGATTACTCATTACTAAAATCTTTGAAGGTAAAATAACAAAGACTTTAGAAGACGATGAATTAGTAGTTCAATATTTGAATCGATTTTCCTTTATGCCTACATTTAATTTTACTAAGGAATTTCGTTTTTCAAAAGATCATTTTTATCCTTGGGAAGAAGTAGATAAATGGATACCTAAGAGAATAAAAGAAGTATTAGAAAATATCAAAAAGGAGGTCTTGCAAAGATGAAAGGATTAGTTGTTAGTGCGGAGTGGAGTCCGAAGCCAGGTTATATAGTATCAGATTTTGAAAAAACTACTGGAAAGGCTATCACTGGTAATAGCATCTGGAAGAATCCAAGTTTAGAGGTAAAAGAAGTTCCAGATCCTACACCTGGACCTAAAGATGTTGTCTTGAAGGTAAAAGCTTGTGGCGTATGCGGTTCAGATGTTCACTTTTATGAAACAGATAGCGAAGGTTACATGCTTTATCCAGGACTTACAAAGTTTCCATGTGTTATAGGACACGAATTCTCTGGAGAAGTAGTAGCAGTCGGAAAAGAAGTTAAAGACTTAAAGGTTGGAGATATGGTTACAGCTGAAGAGATGATATGGTGTGGAGAGTGTGTCCCTTGTAGAAATGGCTATCCTAATCAGTGTCTCAATCTAGAGGAAATTGGTTTTACCATTAATGGTGCCTTTGCAGACTATATAGTTATTGGAGCTAAATACTGTTGGAAGATAGATGAAATAGCAGAGAGATATGGAGACAAAGAGAAGGCTTTCGAGGCAGGAGCATTAGTCGAGCCAACAAGTGTTGCTTACAACGGTATGTTCGTAAGAGCAGAGGGTTTTAAGCCTGGTGGATATGTGGTAGTTTTTGGTGCAGGGCCAATTGGACTAGCATCGATAGCTCTGGCTAAAGCAAGTGGTGCGAGTAAAATTATTGCATTTGAAATCTCTAACAAGAGAAGAGAATTAGCAAAACTTGTTGGAGCAGAATATGTATATAATCCAACTGAAGTTGATCCTGTAGATGTAATCCTTGATATTACAAAGGGTGCAGGTGCAGATATGCTAGTAGAATCTGCTGGTGCTCCGACAAAAACTATTCCAGCAATGGAAAAGACACTTGCAATAGGAGGAAAGATAGTTCAAATTGGTAGGGCAGCAGAGAGAGTACCTGTATACCTTGAATACTTCCAGACACATGCAGGACAGATCTTTGGAGCACAGGGGCACTCTGGTTATGGAACATTCCAAAATGTTATAAGACTTATGGCATCTGGGAGAATAGACATGACTCAAATTATTACATCTAAGTTCTCCCTCTCTGATGCGGTATCCGCTATAAAGAAAACGAGCCAGAGAGAAGATGGAAAAGTAATGGTAAGGATGTAGAAAGGAGAGAGATCATGCAGAATGAATTTTGGTTAACAACAGAAAACCCTGGAATAGTGTTTGAGAATACAGAGGTAGGAAGACTGAAGAAACAGATATGGGACGCTTCTGAAGAGGAGATAGATGCAATATTAAAAGAATATGGTATACCCTCTCCTCCAGAGCTAGGAAAACCGGGAACTTATATTCAGACAACTATAAGACAACAAGTAGTCGAAAACAGAAGGAAAAATGATATAGTGCTTATTCCAATAGGCTCTACAGAAAAGCATGGAAGACATTCCATATCTGGACTAGACACATTAGTAGTAACTCAGATACTTGAAGGAGTAAGGAGATACACTGAAAAACAAGGTAGACCTGTCAATTTAGTTTGGCCGCCAATTAACTATGGAGCCCATCCATATCACCATATAGGTATGCCCGGAACAATAATGTTACCTCAGGACGTAGTAAAAGAAATACTGATCAATGTTATGTTAGGACTTTGGAATGATGGTTTCCGTAAACAAATCCTAGTCAACAACCATGGACAACTCTGGGTTTTAGAATCTGCACTTCACGAATTTATGTATAGATATCAGCTACCTGGAATTTTCCAAGTATTAGACTGGCATAGGGCAGTGAGAGAATTTTTCTATCCAAAGGGAAAACCTGATATAGTAGAGACTCCATTTGTTCATGCAGATGAATCAGAAACATCTTTAGCCCTACTGCTATTTCCAGAAGGTATGGTAGATATGAGTTTGGCTGAAGACACTGTTGGTAAAGGACAAAGTTATTTACCAGATGGACATTTTGATAAGTCCGTTGAACCCTTTCATAGACCTCACAGATGGTCTGAGGGGGAAGGGCATGCCCCAATAGAAATAGTTGCCCAACCAGAAGGCGTTGTAGGTAGAGCAAGCGCTGGTTCGGCAAGAAAAGCCAAAAGACCTGTAGCAGCAATACTAAAATATTTAACATTAGTTATAGACCAGATCTTAGAGGTCTTCCCTCCTGGAACAGTTCCTCCAGTAGAAGAGGTAACTCTAAGGTCTGCAAAAGAGATGGAACCCTATCTAAAGGAACCAGAAACAGAAGGATGGAAGACAGTATATAGCTTACCTAAGATAGGTTTCTAGGAGGATAAGATGCTAGCAGGAGTTTTTGAAGGTGAGGGTAAATTAAGTATAAAAGAAGTTCCAGACCCTAAGATAACAAAACCAGACGAGGTCTTAGTAAAGGTGGAACTTGCAGGGATATGCGGAACAGACGTGCATATATTAGAGGTTCCTCCTGGTCATCCGGCTACGGCTGGAACAATCCTTGGGCACGAGTATGTAGGCACGGTTATAGATAAAGGAGTAGATGTCAAAACTGTTAATATAGGAGATAGAGTAGTAGTAGACCCTAATCTTACCTGTGGGATTTGTAGATATTGCCGAAGAGGTCTCCCGAATATGTGTGAAAACTTTACTACTCTTGGGATATATCTTAATGGGGGATTTGCTCCATATAATGTTGCACCAGCTAAGGCTCTCTATAAAATATCTAAAGATGTTCCATTAGAGAGGTCTGCCTTAGCTGAGCCTCTTTCTTGTGTAGCTAATGCTATAAGGAAAATAAATCTACAGGTTGGTGATAACGTTGTCTTAATTGGGGCTGGACCAATGGGACTACTTTTTTTACTTATGATTAAAGCGCAAGGTGTAGGTAAGACTATAGTTATTGAACCTACACCGTTTAGAGCAAAGATAGCTAAGGATTTAGGAGCAGATATAGTATTAAATCCTAAAGAAGTAAAAATCAAGGAAGCAATAATGGATCTAACCGAACTTGGAGCTGATATTGTAATTGATGCGGTTGGTAGTCAATTTGCTACAGCTCTAGATCTAGTTAAAAGGAACGGAACAGTACTTCTCTTCGGGATGAATGAGAATGCACTACCTCAGATAAAGCAGTTTAGCATAACAAGATACGAACTTAAGATACTAGGTTCTTATATTTCTTGGTTTAGCTTTCCTCAAACAGTAGCTATACTAGAAAGTGGAAATGTTCCTGTAGAAAAACTCGTCACTCATAAGCTTCCCCTAGAAAAACTACAAGAAGGTATAGAAATCATGAAAAGAGGGGAAGGAATAAAGATTTTAATAAATCCTTAAGAGTAAAAGAATAGGGGGGCTGTTATTTATTAACAGCCCCCCTTACAAAATCTTATTCCAGTTCAAATCTTGAAATTAATTCTGCTAAATTATTAGTTACTTCACTTAGTCTATTAATATCTGCTGTTATTTCTTCTATAGCAGCATTTACCTCTTCTACCGCTGCCGATACTTCCTCTGAAGATGCAGCGTTCTCTTCTGCTATTGCCGCTACACCCTGAATAGATTCTGATATCCTTCTTGCATCTTTACTAACTGCAACAATTCCCTCCGTTATATTTTGTATTGCTCTCAATGTAGAACTAGTTCCTGCTGATATCTTCTGGAATGTCTCTGCTACCTTTGAGCCTGTTTCTATCTGATTATTTATTATATGCAGTGTGCCATTTATCTGTTCTGCCGTCCTATCTATCTGAGACTTTACCTGCCCTATAAATTCCGCTATTTGCTGTGCACTTCTACTAGATTCTTCCGCTAATTTTCTTACTTCATCTGCTACTACTGCAAATCCACGTCCTGCATCTCCAGCTCTTGCTGCTTCTATAGCTGCATTTAGAGCTAAAAGATTTGTCTGTGAACTTATACTTGTTATAGTCTCTACTATTCGACCTATCTCATTAGCCAATCTCTCAAGCTCTGAAGTCGCATTTGCTACCTCTATAGTCGCAGAGGATGTCTTGCTAAATCCTATACTAAGTTCATCAACTACTTTTTGACCTTCTTGAACCAGCATTACTGTATTTTGATTATTACTTGATACTGTCTCAGCATCCTTTGCTAATATTTCTATCTTATCTGTTATACTATCTACTGATGTCGATACCTCTTGCACATTTCTAGCTGTCTCTTGTGCTCCGTTAGCTATTTCTCCAACCGTATTAGATATCTGTTGAACAGATTGGGCAGTTTGGTTTGCTGACTCACTTACCTCTATTCCCATATTAGATAATTCTTTTGCTGTATCTCTTACTGTGATAATCATTGCACTTAGATTGTCTATCATTCTACTTAAACTATCAGCCAATCTAGCAGTCTCTCCTCTAAACCTACCCTTTATCTTTACTTTGAGATTTCCGCTTGCTACCGTATCTGCTATATTTGTAAGCCTCACTATAGGTTCAGCTATAGAATTACCCACCAGATAAGCAACAACCACTATAACCAATACCGTCACTATAAAGAGTAATATGATAAATCTTAGCATACTATTGACACCAGCAAATGCACTCTTTTCTGGTTCTTGGACCCCAAACGACCAGCCAGTAACCTTTATTGGGGCAAATGCAGCTATCTTACGAATACCTTTATACTCATATCTCCCAAAACCTTGTTCTCCCGCTACCATACGCTGTACTAAAGTTCTCAAACTAGGAGAATCCACCTGCAGATAATTTGTCTTTAAGATTTCTGACTTATCTGGATGAGCAAGAGCTACCCCGTCATTACGGATAATATAACCATATCCTCCTTCTGAAATATTTACCGACTTACACTTTTCAACTAAAGTTTTTATTGGATAATATAAACCAAGGACTCCGGATGGATTTTCACCCATATCTAAGATAGGAACCACAAAAATAATAGCTGGTTCATTATTGTCTGGAATTAAACCAGTAGTTATAACACCCTTTTTTGTACTCATAGCAGTCTTAAAAAAGTCAGTTTTAGAAATATCTATTGAGGTACCTTTAGTCGTTGTTGCATTTCCACTATCATCTGACATAAAAATATCATACCAACTGGGATTTTTCTTTACATACTCCTCTAACCTTGACATTAAAAGATCTATATTATAAGAAAGTACCTGTAACTTTGAGAGATTCTCTTCTAAGATCATATTTATATCTTCTGCCTGTGTTCTAGCTAAATTTCTTAATGCCTCTATATATGTTGCCTCTATAGTACTTCTAAACTTGTTATAACCTGTTAAGGCTAAGATTATAAAAGGAATAAGAGAAAAGAGAAGAAACCAAATAATGAGATTGGACTTTAAAGATTTACCCAAGTTAAGTTCAGCCATTTAAAATCCCTCCTCTTTTTTTAAACTTTCATCTTTTTAAACACATATATCCCCCCCACTCCTACCTTTTTAAGACATATATCAATCAATATAATATATCAGCCAGGAAGGATAAAAATAAAAAATTACTCTTCCACTATTAATACTTCATCCACACCATCACTTTCTTCTAGATGCACTGCTACTCTTTCTCTCCTTGATGTAGGAGTATTCTTCCCAACATAGTCTGGCCTTATAGGAAGCTCTCTATGTCCTCTATCTATAAGAACCGCAAGCTGTATTGTAGCTGGCCTACCATAATCTATAAGAGCATCCATAGCGGCTCTTACTGTTCTACCGGTATAAAGGACATCATCTACAATAATTACATTCTTATTTGCTACATCTAGGTGTAGATTTTGTTTAGGTAACTTTCTAGTAACGTCATCTCTATATGGAGTTACATCTAAGAATTGAACAGGTACATCAATGTCTTCTATAGCTTTTATATTCTGCGCTATACGCTGTGCTAAATATACCCCTCTAGTTCTTATACCTACAAGCACAAGAGTACTTATGTCTTTGTTATGTTCTAGTATCTCGTGTGTAATTCTAAGTAAAGCCCTTCTTATACTTTCTTTATCCATTATATGCGCCTTTATCACTTGCTGTCACCACCTTTATTCTTATCAAAAGTCTTTATAATCCAATCCTTAATCTCATCCCTCACCTTTCTAAAAATCTCAAGCTTCTCATCTTCTCTGCCAACAAACTCTGCAGGGTCTTCAAAACTTTTATGTATGACCTTTTTACCAGGGAAGAAAGGACACTTCTCTCTAGCACTATCACATACTGTAACTACATAATCAAACATTATACCCCTAAACTCTTCAATACTTTTAGATCTATGGTTAGATATATCTATATCCAACTCCTTCATAACCTTTATGGCGTAAGGATTTACTTCTGTCACCTCTAATCCAGCACTGTAAGCTTCGTAAATATCGCCATATAGATATCTTAAAAGACCCTCTGCCATTTGAGACCTACAAGAATTATGGGTACATATAAATAAAACTCTTTCCTTCATTGCATCACCTCACTGGAAAATACCCAACTTGGGAAACTATCTTTTGTCCCTCATCACTCAACACCCAGTCTATAAAAGACTTAATGTCTGGGTCATCATAGATGCAAGTATACATATAGAGATATCTACTTATAGGATAAAACCCTTTCCTTATGTTAGCATCTGTCGGCAAGTAAGCCTTGGATTTATCGTCTTTTTTCACTGCCAATATCTTAATACCTTTTGAATACGCTATCCCTCCATAACCTATAGCATATTTTTCTTTTGATATAGCATTAACTATCCCGCCAGTCCCGGGCAAGCTTTGAGCCTTGCTAGTATAATCTTCATTATCTAAGACATGCTCTTTGAAGAAAACATAAGTACCAGAATTATTTTCTCTTGTATAGACCACTATAGTTTTATCTTCCCATCCTAGTTCTTTCCAACTTTTAATCTTACCAGTATATATACCCTTTAACTGTGCTAGAGTAATTTCTTTAATAGGGTTGGAAGGATTGACATATATGGTAATTCCATCAAGAGCTATTTTAAATTCTTTTGGGTCTTTATTCCATACTTTTTTAATGCTTTCTCTTTCTTTATTGTTTAACGGCCTAGAAGCATTAGCTATATCTGTTATCCTATTTATAAGTCCAGCAATTCCAATTCCTGTTCCACCACCTGTAACCTGAATTATCTTTCCTCTATTTCTATTCATGTATTCCTCAGCTAATCTTTGAACTAATATAACCATCGTATCCGAACCTTTAATGGTAATTCTTCCTCTTACTACAGTGGATGAAAAGACAGGTTTAATAAAGATAATTACAAATAAAAAGAGAAGCAAAATTTTTCTATTCATCTTTACCTCCATTAGTTATATTTACTCAACCTTTCCCAAGACTTTCAAAAATCTTGAAGGTTCACTTACTAACATATCCAAATATTCTGGGACCTCATCTAGAGATATGATCTTACCTATAATAGCCTTTACATTAACTTCTCCTTTTTTAATCATCTCAAGAGCTAATGGAATTTCCCCAACACTATTTCTAGAACCATATATATCTAATTCCTTTCGAGTAATTAACGCTGTGGGTAAAGTAACTTCTTGATTAGGCCAGCCTACAAATGTAATTCTTCCTGTATAAGCAACTACTTCTAGTGAATTCCTTATTCCAAATAGAGAACCAGTAGCCTCTACTACACACTCAGCCATCCTACCATTGGTAATCTTCTTCACACTTTCTATTATATTCTCTTTGTTAGGATTTAATAGATATCTTACCCCTAGATTTCCCGCTATACTTAATCTTTCGTCTAGTATATCTATAACTATTGGAATAGCTCCCATAACTAAAGATGACTGTGCTACAAGATTCCCAATCTGCCCTGCGCCAAATATTACTATATGTTCTCCTATTTGCACTCTTAATCTATGAATAGAATGCAAAGCTATAGAGAGAGGTTCAGCCATAACTGCCTCTTCAAACGATAGAGAATTTGGAATTTTGTGAATAAGATGTATAGGATGAGATATATATTCGGTCATTCCCCCATCTATATGGACACCTAAAACCTTCAAGTTCTCACAAGAATTTGTCCTACCATTTAAACAGGGATAACATCTTCCACAATATACATATGGTTCAAGAATTACTCTATCACTTAGTTTAAGCTCTGTATCCTCAGCATTTATTTCTACTATTTCTCCAACCACCTCATGCCCTATTACTCTAGGAT